>JAEZKD010000147.1 GCA_023415655.1 Bacillota bacterium
ACTATGAGTGGTATTTAGGCCAATAATTATAATATTTTATTTTTAGGAGGTATTTTATGAAGGAGTTATTTAAAAGGTTTTTCTATGAAGAAGATGGAATGGTTATATGACAATCTTATAAGGTGTCTTACTTTTTATTATTGTACAAAGATTTTAGTTGACTAATTTAGGAAGTATCCAGAATTTTGTGTTTATAAATTTTCCTGGTTAACAAGGTATGCATGTATATTTAATAACTTTAGGATAAAGTAAATTTTTTTATAATTGGAAAAGAATTTCATACTATTATTAATATTTTTTTACTATTTATGGAGGTATGAGGAAAGCTATGTCGTATTAAAATAAGAAATTTGGGGGATACACCACTGTGAAATAATTTCTGTAAAATAAGCTTTCTATGATAAAATCTAAATATCATAGGGGGCTTTTTTTATGGCAAGAAGAACAGAAATAATGAGTGAAGAGAAAAAGAACACATTATTGGGGAGTGCCTGTAATTCTGTGTTTTTTGTCATCTCTTGAATTAACAAAGCTGACATAATACTATTATAAACGGCCTGTATAAGCCGTAGCAGGTTTGCGTGATATATGGATTTTGCGCAGTTGCGTATTTTATAAAGATTGCGTCTTAAAGATTTATTCTTATAATGCAAAGTTAACAGTCAATCCAAATAAAATGGCGTTGGGTATCTACTTTCTCTATTCTCCCATTGTTTGCAAGTGCAACTTTAATAGATAAGGTGTTATGGTTTTGGACTGTGAGGAGGAGCCTTTCAATTTTCATATCTTTTGCATTATCAATAAGCATTCTCAAAAGCAACTTACCATAACCTTTATTTCTACGAGAAGGGAGAATGGAATAGCCACCATGACCTCCTTCTTCTCTAAGTTTGTCATTTAAATAATGCCGTAATTTACCCATTCCAACTGGTAATCCGTCAATATATAACCAGTAAATATTTTGTGGAACCATCCATTCTTCAAGACCAATACCATTCGCAACGTTATTGCTCTTAATTAACCATTTTTTTGAATTCATCATATGTTTTCCCATTGCATCCGTTTATAAATCCATTTTCTTCTCTCGGTAGTTCTTGCAACATATCGTATACATCTCTACCATCATCTGGTGATAACTTTCGCAACTCGCAATTCACAAAATACACCTTACAAAAAAAAAATCTTACTACGCACTTAAATACTATTCTGTAACAATAATATAAATAATTTCCCATATATTCAACCATTTTACGAACTAAATCTGCCCATGTAAAAACGTGATTTTATGGAGACTCTTAAGTTATGGAAGTGTAACAAATAGACATTACATTTGATAGGAGTATCCAAGATGATTGATGTTAACATAAGGTAAAACAATAATTAATGTGATTTTCGTTTACACAAAACTCAAGACAGTCTCCATTATCGCTGCACTTCTACTTGCTATGATATTCACATTGTGCACCAAACGAACACTTAATAATATAAAGTCTCGTATCTTCTACATTAATTGGTATACACCCTAAATATCCACCACACAAACTATTTCCAGAGCTTGATTCACAGACCCCTTTGCATCCACTATGACAGGGTTGTACACCTTCAAGTCCATAACTCATACCAAGTATCAAATCAACCTCTTCTTCATACCTGTCATATAGTCCTATGTACTTACAATACAACTTAGAAATACCTCGTTCAAGTAAACCATCCATTACCCCTCCATTTCTCTTACTTGCCATATTCTTTTTCCTCTCATTCTTTTTAGGTATTACTTTGTTTTCATCTTTAGTAACAGCAACAATATACTCCTCCACATTCTTCATAGGTCTATCCCAATAAAAGAAGTGCAATAAACGAAGGAGTTCGAGCCTATTTAGCTCTGTTTTATCTTTAAGCAATTTATACCCAGTGATTTTCGCATCCTGTATTACAATTCTGTATAGAGCAGCATTTGTAAACTTTAGATATGGATAATTTAGTTTTGAAAATTCCTTATTTAGCTGAATCTTTGCCTTCTGGGCCTCATACTTAATATATTCTCTGGCGTAATTATCTTCATAAAAAAACTTTATTCCAGGAACGCAAGAAATTCCGCTATAGCTTCTTCGATATTCAGTTCTATCAATTCGAATACCCAGCTCCCACTCCCTTAGAGACACCATATAATGTCTTGGTATTACTAAATCTATATATTGACAAATATGTTGCAATGCTTCATCAAAAGTTACCTCTCTAATAACATCATATTTGCAGTGTATTCCTTGGTTAAATTTTCGCATTCGTTCTTCAATAAACATCTCAGCTATTGCACTTCTATCAATCGAATTGATTTCATGAGAAGATTTTAACTGAAACTTTTCTCTATTAGAGTACCAAAAGTCACTCTCTGAAACGAATGTTGATAAGATACTTTTATAAGAGACACTATCCCTTGTTTTATAATAATCAAATAAATCCAGCAACTATTACCCCTCCAAAAAAAACTCTGGTTATATATTCAACGTGGCTCTACTATTTTCTGCATAATATTATCGAGTTTAGGTAAATACACATATGAACCCAAAAGCATTGCCGTAGACATAATTCAAAAATATTATAGCACTAATTACTGCTAATGGCAATTATATAATACTGCTTTTGGTTTGTATATGGTTTCATAAAAAAATTGTAAACTGTATACAGGAGGAAGTGGAAATGGATTACAAAAGGTTAGGCCATAATATAAAACAACAACGAAAAAGCCTTAACTTAACACAACAACAAGTTGCGGATAAGACTGGTTTTGCATTAAATTTCATTGGTAATATTGAACGAGGAGAGCGTAAGGTTAGTGTTGATACTTTGGCAAAAATTGCAGACTGCCTTGATATTTCAGTAGATTCTTTACTTGATAATTCTCAGCCCTTTTCTGAAGCAGCTATAAATAATGAGCTTAATTCTCTTATTTCGAAATGTAGTAGTAATGAAAGATATAGAATTATTAAGATGATAAGACTAATGTTCCCACATTTATAATATTAGTAAAATTAACTGGGTAAAACTCCAAGTATTTATTAGCTTACTTGGCTTAGTTTACTTTATTGAGGTTCCCCATGAATTTGCTATAGCCTCCAATTCATCTATTTCATAAAGATTCTCCCAATAAGCTAACAAATCATATTTTTTATTTTGCAACCTTTCAAGTATGATGAAAATTTCTGGTTGGGTAAAAAAGAAATTTTCTTTATTTTCATTAGCTTTCTGTACTATAATTTCGAGTCTCTCTTCAATAAAATCTTTTAATATTTCTAATGGATTCTCATTTTTACTGTATAATTTTTCTATGTCTTTTAAAAAGAATGTAGACATTTCCTTATCATAAAATGAGCCAAGGTAAGTATAGAACTTCTTTTCAATAAAGTTCAGAATTCTTATCGGATTTGTATCAGGAAGTTCACTAATTAAAGTTTGTATATATTGAAATTGATTATCTGATAATTCAAAAACTGCACTAAGAGCATTAATTTCACGTTTTATATGTAATGGGATATTTATTTCGGATTTATATGCTAACGCATGAGATAACTCTGACCAATTATCCTGACAAATTGTTCGTAGTTGAAGTTCGCAAAAAAATTGCTTACCTTCCAAAGTCTCACAAATATCATAGTGTATAGACTGATATCCAAATGTATTTTCGCCTAATTTTTCGCTCATATCTTCCCGCTTAGTTATCCTTGAGCCAAAATGACTTTTTATAATTGAATCGGCTAAATGTAAATTTTCTTTGAATTGAACGACGGCTCTTACACCTACTTTGTCATGTATGTCATCATATGTTTTGTCTTTTCTGCTAAGTTTTTTTATTAGGCTGTCAATTTCCTTAGTGCGATAGCTTGTTTTTGCATATATTTCAGATAATTTAAGTACTTTTGATATCTCATCCTTTATAGAATTTCCAATTTGCTTGTAAAACTTTTCTTCTTCTGTCCATAATTCACGTACAGCTCCATTAAAAATACTCATCTTGTTGATACCACCTTAGTGAGTGCATCAATAAATTCAATTCTGGTTTTTCCATCCTCAGTACCATGGAATGTAAGCTTCTCTCTTACTACATCTTTTTCTCCAAGTATTTTTATACCACTTTCAAACTCATATTGAACTTTTTTAATTCTATCCTGAATTAGTTTATTATCTTTTGAAAATGAATGTGGGCTAATTTTATTAGCAACTAATTTGTCCATATAACTTTGGATTTTATCAGCTGGTAAAGAGCGATGTGCAAAATCTAAAGGATTTATAGTTGAACTATTATTAGTCAACTCAGATATGAGATGTGTATGTACCTCTGTTTTTTGTTCTGATGAAATATCTGAACCATTAATGAATTGTATTGTTGTTTCAAAGAATTTCTTAGTTGTTATATGCGGTTCTTCTTTCAATTTGCATCCTAAAAAATCCTTTAAAAAGAAATCGGCAACATCACGGTTTTGGTAATATCCCTGTTGTTGGTCACAAAGATACCCTGAAACCTGATTAGCTGAATCAAGATGAAAAAGTACGATTTTAAATAGCTTTGTTTTCTTTGTTAGCATGAGGTCTTTGATATGTTGTACATTAAAAGTGGTTTGTCCAGAAGTATTCTGGTCCCTTTGAATTCTTACTCCTTCTTCCCTTTCAACTTTTAATATAGCAAGAGCATGGGTTTGACTCGTATGACATGGAATAAATAAAAGTATTCCACCAGGGTTTTGGGCTGTCTGAACAACATGAAGTTCTTTTGCAACTTCCTGGGTTATTCTTATTGTTTCGGATTCATTTACTGGAAAACCATTTCTAATTCCTAAATCAAAAAACTCAACAATTAACTTCTGCACTCTTGATTCATTAGTTATATCAATTGCTATTTCAAAAGATGAACTGGAACAGATAGTAGAAGTAATTTTATCGTGAAAAAATCGTGTCAATTCAGCATCAAATTCAGTAGGAGTATCACTTAATATAACATCTTCAGCAACAGCATCTGGATTTTGTTTAATAAACATTTTTGCAAATTTCTTTGGCACATCATGAACGATTAATTTATCAACCACGAGATTTAGCAGATTTTCTCTCATAAAAAGCACCTCACATAGTTTTAAGGGTAATTTATATTTCCATCATATCACATTAAATGCATAATTAGTAGCAAAATGTAAAATAATATAACCTTTTTGTTTCTATGCATTTATTAAATATGCATAGAAAATAAAAATGATAAAGCATTATCAAAGCTTGTAAAATATTAGCAGGATTATTTATATTAATGTAGAACTTGTTTTACTGATAATAATTAGAAATAGAAATTGGAAGTGTCTCAATAAAAGTGAATTGTAAATTTTTGGGGTGTATGTTTTGATACAATACTATATTGCATTAACATTAATCCATATAAACAATAAAGATATTAATTACCTTATTAAAGAACTTAAAGATGAAGATACTATAAGTATTCTTAATGGGAATTCATATGAAATGTGCTATTGATTTATAGCAGCCTTGCCTTAGTAGAATGGTTAATAGTAAGAAGACTTACCAACAGGAAGGTTGCAACACCTATAGATATAATTTCACGTATTGTTGGCTTTAAAGCACTACTCATGCAATTACAGCCTTGAAATAAGAGGGGTAGTAATTATGAATGCTAAAAAGTATATGTAAGACATGATTATGTATTTTCATATGCTATAATGAAAACTAAGTTCACATATTAGAATTATTAGGAGAAGTAACAAATGATTAATAACATAGAAACAACAAGCCAAGAACTCTACAATCATTTATACGAAGCTTGCAATATTTTAAGGGGCCCTATCAATCAAGATGATTATAAGAGCTACGTTACGCCAATTTTGTTCTTTAAAAGGCTTTCAGACGTTTATGATGAGGAAACAGAAAAAGCCCTTTCAGAATCAGATGGGGATTTTGAGTATGCAAATTTTCCTGAAAATCATAGATTTATTATTCCAGATGATTGCCATTGGAATGACATCCGTGAGAAAACAGAGAATATCGGTAGTGCGATTGTAACAGCAATGACTCGCATTGAGAGGGCAAACCCAGACACTTTACATGGTGTATTCAGCAGCTTTGACGATGCGAACTGGACAGATAAGGGTAAACTCTCTGATTCAAGATTGAAAGACCTTGTAGAACATATGTCTAAAATTAATGTTGGTAATAATAACTATTCTGCTGATATTATGGGTGATAGTTATGAGTACCTTATTAAAAAATTTGCAGATATGAGCAAGAAAAATGCAGGAGAATTTTATACTCCACGTATTATCGTAAAACTTCTCGTCAAAATATTAGCTCCGAAGGCTGGGGAAACGGTATATGACCCGACGTGTGGTACGGGAGGTATGCTAATTGAAGCAATTCGATACATGCATAACGATAAAAAAACTTATGGGAAGATTTATGGTCAGGAAAAAAATCTTTCCACTTCTGCTATAGCCCGTATGAACTTATTTCTTCATGGTGCTGAGGACTTTAAAATTGTTCAGGGGGATACGCTTCGTAACCCGAACTTTATGCAAATGGGACAACTTGCAACATTTGACTGTGTAATTGCTAATCCACCATTCTCGCTGGATAATTGGGGTGCAGATATTTTTGAATCAGACATTTATGGTAGGAACCTTTGGGGAACACCACCTCCAACAAATGGTGACTATGCCTGGGTTCAACACATGGTTAAATCTATGGCTATTAAAACTGGACGTTGTGCTGTCGTCCTTCCGCTTGGTGTTCTTTATAGAGAAAATAGGGAATATGGAATTAGAAAAGCTTTAATTGAATCAGATAAATTAGAGTGTGTGATTTCATTGGTAGAAAATCTTTTTTATGGTGCGACTATTCCTACTTGCTTATTAATATTCAGAAATGAAAAATTAGAAAGCCGAAAAGGGATGATTTGTTTAATTGATGCATCAAAAATATATACTCCTCAAAGAGCACAAAACATTATGACGGAAAATGATATAGAATATGTTTATAAACTCTATAGTGACTTTTCTGATGTTGAGGCGACTGTAAAGGTAGTGTCAATTGACGATATTAGGGAGAAGGATTATTCACTTTCAGTTAATAGATATATCGAAAAAAACCAAGAAGCGACAGCTTCACTTAGTTTTGCAAGAAAGAAATTTTTCAGTACAATGGACAATTTGTTTGCTTCTGAAGCTAAATTGAAAGAACTATTGATTGAAGGAGGATACATCAATGAATAACAGTATTACAATTGAAGAATTAAAATCCTACCTTTGGAATTCTGCTGTTCTTTTACGTACGCATATTGATGCTGGTAGTTATAAGCAATATATATTCCCGTTATTATTTTTTAAGCGATTATGTGATGTATATGATGAAGAATATGAAAAAGCTTTGGTAGAATCGGGTGGTGATAAGGACTACGCTGACTTTAAGGAAAATCATAGCTTTAATATTCCTAAAGGTTCTCATTGGAAGGATGTTCGTGAACATTCAACTGACATTGGAAAAGCTATTATCAATTCTTTTAGAGCAATTGAAAAAGCTAATCCCGAAAAACTCCACGGCGTATTTGGAGATGGTGCATGGACAAATAAAAATAGATTGCCTGACAACTTATTAAAAGATTTAATTGAGCATTTTAGTAGCAAAACACTCTCTATTGCAAACTGCCCTGAGGATGAGCTTGGTACAGGGTATGAGTATCTAATAAAAAAGTTCGCTGATGATAGCGGACACACTGCACAAGAATTCTATACAAATAGGACTGTAGTACATCTTATGACTGAATTACTTAAGCCTTTGTCAGGGGAATCTATTTACGACCCTACCTGCGGTTCAGCTGGCATGCTAATTTCTTCTATTGCGTATCTAAAGAAGCAAGGTAAAGAATGGCGAAATGTTAAACTCTACGGACAAGAATTTAATCAACTGACCTCTTCTATCGGTAGAATGAATTTATTCCTCCATGGAATTAAGGAATTTCACATTGTTAATGATGATACACTTGTAAACCCTGCCTTCATTGAATGTGGAGAACTCAAGAAATTTGACCTGGTACTCGCAAATCCTCCATACTCTATTAAGCAGTGGGATAAAGATGCTTTTTCAAATGATAAATATGGACGCAATTTTCTTGGGACACCTCCACAGGGTAGAGCTGATTATGCATTCTTTCAACACATTATTAAGAGCATGGATATCAAAACAGGCAGATGTGCAATCTTGTTTCCTCATGGAGTATTATTTCGTAATGAGGAAAAAGAAATGCGTATGAATTTAATAAAAAGTGACCTTGTAGAGTGTGTTATAGGATTAGGACCGAACTTATTCTTTAATGCTCCAATGGAAGCATGTATAATTATTTGTCGCACAAGTAAAAAGGAAGAACGTAGGGGTAAAATCCTTTTGATTAACGCTGTTAAAGAAGTCACTCGAAAAAATGCTCAAAGCTACTTAGAAGACCAACATATTTTGAAGATAGCAGATGCATATAACAATTATAAAGATATTAAGGGATTCTCTTCTGTTGTCACTATAGATAATGTAGAAAAGTTTGATTATTCATTAAGTATCCCTCTTTACATAAAAACTGTCGAATCAGAACAAGTTGCTGATATGAGAACTCTTACTCAATGTATTACAGACTGGAAAGAAAGTGGCGTTGAAATTCGAAGTGTATATGAAGACCTAAAAATAATCATGAATGGAAATGGTAGGTGATAATTATGGCAAAATATAAATTTAGTGATATTGCGATAAACAGCACAGTTAAAAAGAAACCTACCGAGGAAGACAAGCTAACTTATCTTGGGTTAGAACACTTAGATTCTGGATGTTTACAAGTCACACGCTTTGGTTCTGAAGTTGCTCCTATTGGTGAAAAACTTATAATGAAGAAAGGTGATGTATTATTCGGGAAACGTAGAGCCTATCAGAAAAAAGTGGCCATTGCACCTTTTGATGGTATTTTCTCAGCACACGGTATGGTACTTAGACCTAATGAAAATATTATCAATAAAGAATTCTTTCCGTTTTTTATTAGCTCGGACTATTTCCTTGACGCTGCAATTAAAATTTCAGTTGGCTCACTGTCACCTACAATTAACTGGAGCACATTAAAAGAACTGGAATTTGAACTTCCACGCCTTGAGAAACAAAATAAACTTGCAAAAATACTTTGGGCAGTTGAGGATACAAAGAAAAACTGCCAGGAAAGTTTAGATGCACTTATCGTTCTAAAGAAAAGCTACTTAAATGAAATTTTTAGTAATCCTTCTGAAGATATAAATTGGACTAATTCAACTTTTGGTGAGGTCTTTGATTTTATATCAACGAATAACTTTTCAAGAGCAAATATGAATGTTGAATCTGGAAGTATTCACAATATTCATTATGGAGATATCCACGTAAAGTATTCTGAAATTTTGGATGTTTGCGATACTCCAGTTCCATTTTTAAATGACGATGTTAATTTATCAAAATTTAAGGCAAATGATTATTGCGAAAACGGTGATATAGTAATTGCAGATACGTCTGAAGATTACGACGGTGTTTGTAAAGCAGTAGAAGTAATTAATATTGGTGAAGAAAAAATTTTAGCGGGATTGCATACTTTTCACTGTAGACCAAAGAAGAATTTATTCGTTCCTGGATTTTTAGGTTACATTATGAATTCACCATATATACATAATCAAGCTGTAACTTTGGCTGCAGGAATTAAGGTGTATGGTGTAAGTAAAAAAAATCTTATAACTATTAGAATACCGATTCCAGAAAGAATGGAACAAGAAAAAGTTGTAGGCTTACTTGTTGAAATTGATAAGCAAATCAATAGTTTAAAAATCTATTTGAATAATACTAATGCTTTACAAAAAAAAATATTGCGAGACGAGGTGAGTGAAGATGTTCAATGAAGATAATACAACGGAGCAATTGCTTATAAAGACAATAAGTGGAAATGGATGGAAATATATTGAGTCTGATAAACTGGAAAGGCAGTTTACTGATGTAATGGTTGAACCAATTGTAAAGTCAGCTCTTATTCGGTTAAACCCAGAAATTGCAGAAGAGCCTGACAGAGCTAATGAAGTAATACATAAACTCCGTTCAATTATCCTATCAGTTCAGGCACATAACCTTGTTTCCCAAAATGAACTTTTCAAAAAGATTATCTTTGAGAATAACTCATACCCTTTTGGCAAGGATGGGAGAATGGTTCCTTTACGCTTCTTTGATTACGATAATATTGGAACCAAAGAAGATTTAAATGAATATATCGTAACAAATCAATGGGTATTCCCAAAAGAAGATGGTGGAAAACGGCTTGATATTGTTATGCTTGTCAATGGTTTTCCAGTAGTTATCGGTGAAGTAAAAACTCCAGTAAGAAATGCAATAACATGGGCAGACGGTGCTGGAGATATTGGAGCCTATGAAAAAAGTGTTCCACAAATGTTCGTCACAAATGTATTTTCTTTTGCTTCTGAAGGAAAATGCTATCGTTATGGCTCTGTCGGTATGCCTGTTACTCTTTGGGGCCCATGGCATACACCTGATAACAAAAGCGAAGGTACTCTTGCAGACGTTGCACGTTCAGCATCAGATATGCTGACTCCTAAAGTTGTTATGGATATTTTACAATTCTTCACTATTTTTGCTACAGATAAAAAATATCGAAAAATCAAAATTGTTTGTCGTTATCAGCAATACGAAGGAGCAAATCTTATTGTAGGTCGTGTTAAATCAGGATACCCGAAGAAAGGCCTGATTTGGCATTTTCAGGGGAGTGGTAAATCACTCCTGATGGTATTTGCAGCTCAAAAACTTCGAATGACAAAGGAATTAAAGAATCCAACTGTAGTTATTGTAGATGACCGTATTGACCTTGAAGAACAAATCACATCCACGTTTAATGCTTCTGATATTCCCAATATGGCAAGTGCATCTACAAAAGAAGAACTTATCAAGTTTTTCAAACAGGACACAAGAAAGATTTTAATTACAACTATATTTAAATTTGGTGAGGTGGATGGCGTTTTAAATGAACGGGACAACATAATTCTTATGGTAGATGAAGCTCACCGTACTCAGGAAGGTGACCTTGGTGAAAAAATGCGTCAATCTTTACCTAACGCATTCTTTTTCGGATTAACAGGTACACCAATTAACCGAGCTGACAAAAATACCTTTTACACTTTTGGTGCTACCGAAGATAGAACAGGATACATGAGCCATTATTCATTCTCTGATTCTATACGTGATAAGGCTACACTTCCACTTCATTTTGAAGCAGTTCCTGTTGACCTTCATATCGATATGGATGCTGTCGAAGCTGGCTTTGAAGAACTAACAGAAGGCTTGAGTGCTAATGAAAAAACAGAGCTTGCTAAGCGTGTTAAACTTGAAGCGATAATGAAATCACCAGACCGTATTCATAAAGTCTGTGAGCATATTGCAAATCACTATAAGACAAAGGTTGCTCCAAACGGTTTTAAGTCTCAAGTAGTTTGTTATGACCGTGAATGCTGTGTACTCTATAAAAAGGAACTGGACAAAATACTTGGTGAAGAAGCAAGTACAATTGTTATGCACACTGCAGGAGATAAAGCTGATGATTATAAGGATTGGAAGCGTGACCGTGATGCAGAAACAAAGATTCTTGACCGTTTCCGTGATGCCTCTGACCCGTTGAAAATAGTGATAGTTACTTCCAAACTATTAACAGGGTTTGATGCTCCTATCCTGCAGACAATGTATCTCGATAAGCCGATGAAAGACCATACTTTGTTACAGGCTATTTGTCGCACTAACCGCCTTTATGGTACAGGTAAAACACATGGTTTGATTGTTGACTATATTGGTATATTTGACAATGTTGCAAATGCCCTTGATTTTGATGAAAAGAACGTACAGAAAGTTATTACCAATATTGAAAAGGTTAAAGATGAGCTACCACACTTAATGGAAAAGTGTCTCGGCTACTTTAGAGGAGTCGACAGAACAATTGAAGGCTTTGAAGGTTTAATGGCTGCTCAGGACTGTTTGCCAACGAATAAGGAAAAGGATGCCTTCGGTGCTGACTTTGTAGTCTTATCCCGTGCATGGGAAGCATTATCACCAGACCAATTTCTTGGACCATACAAATTAGATTATATATGGCTTAGCCGTGTATATGAATCAATAAAGCCTATTGGTGGCGGCGGTACAATGATTTGGATGGTTTTGGGAGCAAAGACTATTGACCTTGTACATCAGAACATAACAGTAGAAGCAGTTAGGGATGACCTTGATATATTAGTAATGGATGCAGATATTATTGATGAATTTTTGTCAGCTAAGGGTGATGTAAACAAAAAGAGCAAAGAAATTGAAATTAAACTTATAGCTCGTTTGAGAAAACACCAGGGAGACCCTAAGTTCATAAAGCTTGGTGAGCGTTTGGAAGAATTACGTGAAAGGCATGAACAAGGGCTTATACAGAGCGTTGAGTTCTTGAAGATGCTATTACAGCTGGCAAAAGAGACCATTGAAGCGGAAAAGACAGTTGATACTGAGGAAGAGCAAAATAAAGCTATTTCAGCATTGACAGAGCTTTTTAATAGCATTAAAAGTGAAAATACGCCAATAATTGTTGAACGTATAGTTGCGGATATTGATGAAATAGTAAAAATAGTACGATTTCCTGGTTGGCAGGATACTACTGAGGGCAAGCGTGAGGTAACTGCCGCTTTACGTAAGATAATTTGGCTCAAGTATAAGATTAAAGATAATGAGTTATTTGAGAAAGCCTATAAATATGTTGAGATGTATTATTAGAGTTTAATAATTTTGGTCATTAAGAGGTTCATGTATTAGGGAAACCTAATATTAGTAGTATGCTTGCGTATTAGTGCGCATTCCAATTTATGGAATGCGCATAAATGAATTTTTATACGCATTTTGAGTTTTGTTTAGCGAGAATACTGACATTCCATTCAATATTATAATTATTGGATACCTTTTGCCGTTCAAAAACTTTTCGTTTCATGGCTTCTCTAAAAGTACATAAAATCTGTATAACTCATTTAAATCATGAATTATGCCTTGCAGATGTATATTATAAATGTCGCCCATATCGTCCATTGGTTTTGATGTGGAATACGCTGGTATTGTTGATGTCCTCAAAAGAGAATTGAAGTGGTAGATGCTGCCAATTACCCGATAGATATGGTCTAAATAATCATTTTGAATTTCCGAAGGTACTTTGTGATAATCAAACAAATCAGCAAATGCATCTAATGAATTGGCTATGTAAGCATACTTAACATTCGAAGAATTCTCAAGCAATTTTTGTAATTAACCAATTCCAGAAACGAAAGCCTCTACATTATGTTCTTTATTATTTTCCTTATCGTCTTCGTTTACCGCATCTATCATTTCGCCTTTTCCAGTATTAAGCCATTCCTCATTTATTCCAAACTTTATGCAAATCAATTTGACTAAAGTGTTTGAAGGAAACTCTTTATCAGATTCCATTTTACTAATATGTGAGTGACTCACACCAACCGTTTCGCCGAACATTGCTTGAGTTAACTGAACTTTGTTTCTTACTATCTTAATACGTTCTCCTATCGTGTTCATAGAAAATCCTCCAGTAACATTATAACAAATTTAATTGTATAATGTGCGTTTCACAAATAATTATCTTGACGAATGTGACCAACACACATTATAATATAAAATTAAGTGGTTAATTAATATTTGATTTTATTTTATCACATAAGTTGACAAGTAACATACATAAGTTCAAATAATAAAGTTTAATAGAATGCGAAGCAACAAGACGAGAAAATGAGCCTTTTATATATAGTAATCCACCTGAAGTTAACCACCTACTCTTTAGAAGCAAGTCTTGCAAATCATATCCAAAAGTCTTTGAGGCGTTACCCAAGAATATATATGCACCTGCAGACATGAGTCCTAATCTGCAGTTCTGCGTTGGTAGATAAATAGTCTTTTGATAGGTAGGAACAATGCTTCCAACACACAAACCTTAAGATTACATTTGAGAAGGACAACAAACACCAGAAATAACAATAAAAGGAGCAATATGGCTACAAAAATATCTCTAAAAAAAGAAATAACGAAAAAGCAAAGAAATATAGTAAATGTGCAAGAGTCAGATACAATAGATATTTCTGAGGAATCTATAGCTTCAAGGGCTATGCAAAGGCAGGCCCTGCCTCCCGTTTCATATGTTAATCAATATCAAACCAGGAAAAGAAGAATAGATGGGTTTTGTCAGATTAACTTAACTGAATTAATTGAAAAACACCCTCATAATAAACGAATTATTGACCAGTTTATAATAGGTGCTAATGCTCTATTATATCCAGGAGTTAGCGAAAACACTGTTAATATCTTATTTGAAGGGTTAAAATACTTTATTGAATTTTTAAATAGCAACAGGAATTTGAGCAATATTGACGTTATCAACATGTCAGATATCAATATAACTGTTGCTCAATCATTTCGTAATTATTTACAAAGTGTTTATCCTAAGCATACGAAAAAAAGCAGGTGGTATAACACTGTAATAAGGATAATTAAACACCTTCAAAAACTATATCCAGAGAACCCCGATATTGGACACGGCAATATTTGGCCAAAAGGGCCAAGACATAACATAAAAAAAATTAAAGGATATCTCCCACGACAGATGGAGCAGCTGTGGAAAGCGTGTATAGAGGATATTGATGGCATAATGAATTTTCATGAAACATATTTAAAGCTTGAGGAAGAGTTATACGAGGAAGATTGGAATCTTGAAAACATAATGTATTTACTGAAGAATCGCTGGGAAAGTCCTGCAATAGTAAAGTATACAGCACCGTCTCCAACAAGGGTTTACTATATATTAGGTAGAAATTATCCCAAGAAAGTTGAAGAATTATTTCTGAAAGGGTACACATATGAAAAATTATATAACATATTTATGCACAATGGTTCAGAATTAGCTTCGCATGGGCGTTTACCTACACGAACCCGTATCGTACAAAAGCCGAATAAAGAAAGAGCAAAAATACAATTTAATTTGGCATTGGCAACACTTAAAAAAAGGTTTCCTTTGTTTCCGTATTATTACAGCATCGACTTGGCAAGAGATTTATTATCAAAATGCCACTTTAGAAATTTGACTAACAATACATTATGCCCCATGATAAATAAAATTGTATTTTGGTCCTCCACAAAAATAGAATTCATGAAAGGGACTTTAGGTAAAAATGCAGTTTATGCAGCTTCTCATTTTGTTAAAGATACATTATACCCATTTTTATTGCTCTGCCTTATTAACACAGGGTGGAATGTCGAGAGTATACTTTCCATTAGTGACAATGTTGATTCACACATAACACCAGATTTAATTGACCCTGAAAATTATGTTTTGATTCATGGGGATAAGGTTCGTGGCTCAAGTGGTAAAAAGCCAATATCTATTACCCATCGTTCAAGCAAGAAGAAGAAATATAGCACTTACCGATTGCTTAAGTATGTTGAAAGTGTTATTACACAATATAAAGATAGCCCGTATTATAAGCAGGGTTTTTTATGGCAATATACCATGGACTTAGATAAGACTACATTAATAAATACATTTAATGAACAATTTAGTTTATTTAATGTAAGTGAAAGATTTGTCAAACGTCATGAGTTCAAAGCTTTCCCAGATGGTAGCATTTCTCACCCGAAAATCAGGTCGGGATATGCAGCACTGCGTCAACTACTTGGCTCAACAGAATGGGATATTGGTGAGGACTTTTGCCATAAAAATACAGAAACAATTATACATTACACCTCAGATGAAAGCAGTAACATAGTTCAGGATATGGTCATTAAGCAAATACAAAACCAATTTGTAAATGATTTATTAAATTTTAAGTTTAGAATTATTGAATCTCAGTCTTTGCAAGAACTACGTAAAGCCATAAATGACGTTAAAACAGAGTTTGAGAGAAATAAGCTGATAAGGAACCAGGCAGTAAAACTCGGTTTAGACGATAAAACTATCTTAAAAATAATTGATGCTGGAGCTGAGAAATATATTCTTGTATGTGAAGACTGCACAAAACCGACATGGCCTGGATTCAACGAATATATTAAAGATGGCCAGAAATGCAAATATTTTAATAAATGTGCACTATGTACTCAATCAATTGTTTTCCCTGAAGCGTTGCCGTATATCGCCAGGAGAATACTGGACTTAGAAAAATTGAAATCTTCGATAGTTTCATTTGAATGGATTTTACTGTATGGAGATGAATTTGATGCTTGGAATCAGATTTTATCTTGTTGGTCAAACAAAAAACAAGTAGACGATGCCTGGAAATTAGCAAAACTCGGGCTTGTAGAATTGCCACAAATAATGAGAGGAGCATAAAATATGATTGAAAGTAAATATTCACATGCTATTAAGGTTTTAAC
>JAEZKD010000150.1 GCA_023415655.1 Bacillota bacterium
GCTGTAATACCGATCACAAGACAGTAGTAAAATTCAGCAATTAAATTCTATCTCATTTTAAATGAATATAAATCTAAGTTATATATTCGATTCAATCTTTAATGTTTTCTTTGAATTACTTATTTAATACAATGTTTTGACATAAACACTGCTTTTTTATATAACTTTCTTATTATGCATCGCATTTGTTTTACAACAGTTTAGAGTCTAAATCCTAAAACTATTAAGTGTGAAATAGAACTAGGAGCCTTCAAACAAAAATATAGAATTAATGTAAAAAAACGAACCCAAGATTCCCATCTATAAATCTAAACTTTCCGTTTATTTTTTCTGGCATCTACTTCTATCTTTGGAAGTGACGTGAATAAAATTGAAATAATTAATATAAGTGACAATTGCCTAAAAACACTTTTTTGTTTTGATTTATCCTCCCTATTTATAATAGTCTCCCACTTTGTATTAGTCGGATAGCCTAACGTATTTACAAATCAATTTGTTATAGGAGAAACAAATTCCTCATATGATAATTCGCCAATTTTAACGTTTATAATTTCCGTAGTATATCTTTTTATTCGACCATCATTTATGTCAAGAGTTAGCATGATTCGGATTATAAGCATATTCAATTATTCAAATTATTAAGAAAGTCTAATATTTTTCCTGCCATTTCATTAGCTTTATAATAATGTAAATTATGTCCACATTCGTATTTTATTTGAATACAATAATTTAGCTTATCTGCAAAGTCATCTTGGGCTTCCACCCATGTTCCACTACTTTTTTCACTATTTAAATTTGTTGTAAACATAAGTACTGGTACATTTGAAATATCCATATTACGTACTGTTTCTGCATTGTCAAATACTATTTTACATTCGTTATAAACATCTTTGTTCAGAGTATTTCGGTAATTAAGTAATTTGTTTTGTTCGTATTCTTCATTAGTAAGTCCTAAGTTACTAACTGGATTAAATATCTCAAATCTATGAAAACCAAAAAAGCAACCAATTTTCTTTAAAGTAATATTTGCAATATTGTTATTATTTTCATCATAAGAATCTGGAACAGCCATATCAAGGCCAATAATTGCTGCAACTTCATTTGGATATGTACATGCCCAATAAATTGCTTCAAGTACAGACATAGAGTGTGGCATAAGTACATATGGTGCACTTTCTCCTGCTTCTGCTAATGCTCTTCTGTCTTCTTCAACCATTGTTGCAACATCTCTTGAAATACCACTTACGTCAGAGTAACCATATCCGAATTTTTCAATAATAGCTACTCTATAATCTCCAGATAATTTAGAATAAAGCACCTTATAATCATAAATAGGTGATGCAATGCCTGAACCTGATAATAAAACAATGGTTGAATCATTATTATTACTCTTTTCACCCTCTATATAAACATTCATTTTATATCCATCAACATTGACTAATGTTCCTACATTTTTAATTTTAGACGACTCTAATGAGAGTTTAATATGATTATGTAATGCCATAACAAATAATGTCACAATAATAATTACAACTAGAATTACCACTACATTCACAACCTTTCTTAATACTTTTTTCATTCTGTGGTTCCTCTTTTTTCGTTTATATAAAATAATTATTTATATAAACGATTATATCATTCTACATTATATACGGCAAATAATTCCAATAATGGTTATGCATAACATTTATGTATGGGTAAACGGTTATTGGCTTTTTTATACCATTTTTTAAGATATCTCATAATTGATTCAATCATATTTTGGTTTATCAAAGAAAAAAGGAGAAAATAAAATCATGTTTAACACAGATATTTTATTAAAACGAGAGCGGTTGATAGCACAAAATGTGTATATTGAACACAAGATGTTCAAAGAACAAATTGAGTGAATGCTCGATTTCGGTTTGGAAATATTCCTTAATAAGAGTGGGTTGTGCTTAGCTTTAACAGATGCCCGTTGACCACATTTTACTAACGCAAATGAGCGTGTGAAAGGAATCACTATGTCACATAAGAATAAAGTACCTTTGGTTGACCAAGTAAAACAAACCTTGAATAGTAAGCTTTCGATTGGTCGTTCCAAGCATCAAGATAAGATTTCAGAGAAACATTCAAAAGAAATTACCTCAAATTACATTTATAGTTGGAGTACCTTTCGTAGCTATCTAAAACACGGTTGTTATTTCGTTCTCTGGTGCAAAGAAAAATATCAGTGTAAAACCTTAGAACAATGCAGACACCATATAGATGAATGGCTAGAAAGTAGGAAAGCTCTCTCTGCAAGTACTCAAAAGTTGGAAGCAAGCTCCCTCGCAAAGATCTATGGAAGTTCTACAAGCGAATTTATTAAAACTGATGCTAGACTCAGAGCAAACATTAAAAGAAGTCGTGGGAAGAAAAAACGGGATGCTCATTTCTCTGAAACAAAGAATAGTGAGGTCGTTGTATTCTGCCGTGCTATAGGTTTAAGACGCGCTGAATTGTCTGCTTTAACAGGAAACTGTCTTAAAGAAGAAGACGGCACATATTACATAATCGTTCGTTCCGGTTCTAAGGGTGGAAAGTATCGTGAAGTTCCGATAATTAGGGATGTTGATTTTGTGGTTGCCAAAATGAAAGAAGCGGGGAATGAAAAGGTTTGGAGTAAGATACATAATGCAGCTGATATCCATTCCTATCGTGCTGATTATGCAACTGCTATCTATCTTGCCAATGCAAGACTTCTTGACCAAATACCGAAGTGTGATCGCTATTATTGCCGAAAGGATAAGAAAGGCGTATGGTTTGACAAAAAGCAATGAAAATCACTTCAAGGGCTCTTGGACATAGCAGAATCAGTGTTATAGCTGAGCATTACTTGAATCATTCCTTATATTAAAAATAATATTGCATATTAATAATTGAGGCATAGAAACAAAAATAACAAACACAACTAAGAAAA
>JAEZKD010000275.1 GCA_023415655.1 Bacillota bacterium
ATCTGTGGTTCATAAAAGGTGGCTTTTGTGTCCTTTTGGCTTCCATTTCTTCCATTCTGTGCAATAAGTATATCATCTACGTAAAGTTCATAGTTTAGATACATCGTTTGAAGACGTATCCCATAACTTTTATCTACCTTAGCACCTTCCACTTGAATTCGATAGGTTGCCTTTCCCTTTGCAGGGAGAGGATTCCCGTCAATCTTATAATAATTCCATTTTGCAGGAGCCTGCATATACAATGGAGTGAATCCTCCCTGTTCTAACTCCTTTGAGCTCAACAACTGATCCCAATAGAATTCCCATTCACCAGTCAGCGCAAAGGCTTTGGGTTGATCCCAGTCCAAAAGGTTTAACCTACCATTCTTTACTTTCGGTAGCTTTGTGTTCGTTTTATTTAAAGTACCAATCCCTAAACACGTTAAGAGTATGCTAATAACTATTAGGATTGCGATTCTAAGGCACCTTTTTTGCCCCATAATTCCCCCTCATTTTCTATATCTTTTATTTTCTTGATCATACCAAAACATTTTACTAATCCTTCTACTATCATATCTTATTATTTACATATATGTCAATTCTTGTATAATAAAAGAGCTGCTATATCTTACGCTCCCCTCCTTATAAGTTACCTTTCTTATGCCTTAGTCGGTTAGCATAAAATTAGTATTTTAGAAAAGGGGTAAACGTTAGGATACAACAGCTCCAATTTGTTAGAGATCTTCTTTCGCAACTTTCAGTGCTTTTGGTCGTGCCATCCATAATACGTGAATCGTCACAGCAACTCCAATGATAGGAAGTAAGATTGTTGACCACAAAGATTGAATCATCAACATGGATAAAATCAACATGGTCCATAGAAAACTCAGACTTTTAATGACTGTTATTTTCTTTAATCCTTTTCGTTCCTTGTAATTTGTAATATAATCTCCAAACAGTTGGTTTTTCTTTAACCAACTAGAAAGTCTTTGACTGCTGGTAAAGCATCCAGAAGCAAGAAGTACTAATGGTGTTGTTGGTAGGATTGGAATGAATAGACCAACAATTCCAAGCAATAGTAACATAAAACCAATAACGATAAGAAGTCTTTCTTTTATTTTCATTCTGATAAAGTAGCCTCAATCAATCCTTTATGATCTAATTTTGATAATTCCATTACTTTTTCTATGTCAAGACCCATGGCTTTTGTTATTCGCTCACCATACTCGGTATCGGCGAGGTAACAGTGTACTGCATGACGATATTTCACATTATCGGTAACTGACGCAATGTCCGCTGCAGTATTTTCAATTAAAAGCTTACGTTTTTCTTCTGACATCAAGCGATAGAGTTCCCCACCTGCACGGAAGTTATCATCCGTTGGATCCTCCTTTGGATCAAAGCGATACATAGCGCCTTCCAATTCTAAAGGTGGCTCTGATACCTCAGGCTGTGCTGACCAATAACCTTCGCTATTAGGAGCATATGCTGGTATCCTTCCATAGTTACCATCTACTCGCATTGCACCATCACGATGATACTCATTGACTTCACATCTTGCTTTATTGACTGGAATGTGATTATGATTTACTCCAAGTCGGTATCTTTGTGCATCTCCATATGCAAAAAGTCTTCCTTGTAAAAATCGGTCTGGTGAAAATCCGATGCCTGGAACAACATGTGCTGGAGTAAAGGCAGACTGTTCCACCTCTGCAAAATAGTTCTCTGGATTGCGATTCAGTTCTAATATACCTACCTCAATCAATGGAAATTCTTTGTGACGCCAGATTTTTGTAATGTCAAAAGGATTTTCATAGTGATTTCTTGCCTGCTCCTCCGTCATAATCTGGACATACATTGTCCATCTTGGATAATCGCCACGCTCAATTGCTTCAAACAGATCTCTTCCATGGCTTTCTCTATCACGACCACAAAGTTCCATTGCTTCCTGGTTTGTAAGATTTTTAATCCCTTGTTGTGTGTGGAAATGGAATTTACACCAAAAACGTTCATTCTTATCGTTATAGAAAGAAAACGTATGCTCTCCATAAAAATGCATATTTCTAAAGGAAGCTGGTATCCCTCGATCTGACATAACAATCGTTCTTTGATGAAAGCTCTCAGGAAGTAAGGTCCAAAAATCCCAATTATTCTGTGCTGAGCGCATTCCTGTTCTTGGATCACGTTTGACTGCACGATTTAAATCTGAAAAATTATGTACGTCACGTATAAAGAAGGTAGGTGTATTATTCCCAACAAGATCCCAGTTACCTTCTTCGGTATAGAATTTCACTGCCACTCCACGGATATCACGTTCGGCATCTGCTGCTCCTCGTTCTCCAGCTACGGTCGAAAATCGAATGAAAAGATCTGTTTTTGTGCCAGGTTGAAGAACTTTAGCTTTGGTATATTTCGATATGTCTCCAGTAACTGTCAAATTACCATATGCCCCCCAACCTTTTGCATGCATACGGCGCTCAGGTATTACTTCACGATTAAAATGCGCCATTTTTTCCATTAGCCACACATCCTGCATAACAACGGGGCCTCTTGGACCAGCGGTTATCGAGTTTTCATTGTCTGCGATTGGTGCTCCAACTTCATTCGTTAATTTCTTCCCTTCGTACATTCTGTACCTCCTTCTTATTGATCGTTGTTTAATACTCCTCACTTAACATTGGTTACTTAAACAATGACAAGCATTGTCTATTGCTCAAATATTACCTACGTTAAGTTTTCTATGAACATAGCACGCTAGCACAAAACGTACTATTTCATACTTAAGTGATGTTAAACCCCATTAGAACAATTGCTACATAAGCACAACTTTTTGGTAACATAAGCATTCCAACTTTTGGATATCGTTTGGAATACAATACAACTGGTATATAGCAAAAAAAGCTAATTAGAATAGCAATCCAAACATGAGAAAGTCCACCTGAATAACCAATGGAACCAATCATATAAACTATCATAACGAATAAACCCAAGATAACAAATGGAATATTTCGATAGATTGCCCATTTTTGTGGCTGATTCATTTCCTTCCAGCGATTTTGAGGAAGTATACACAAAAATATTCGTAACACAGCAAGACTATAGAACATCAAAGAAATACTAAGATTAAATTGTAATTCATAATACCTTTTTCCAATTTCCAATAAGAAAAGATAAAAAATTGTCATTGTAATGGAGGTGATAAATTTACCAATTCCTAAAGAAATAGCATATTTACGTTCTTTAGGATCTAATCTTAAGTAAATTCTTGGTATGAGATGAAAGGCATCTCCACACACTAAAGTAAATGCCATGAGTGCATATAACCATCGAAGACTTCCAACTTCAGCTGTGATATAAAGTAATACAGCAGCTATAAAAACAGTAAAAAGATAAGAAAAGTCAAAAATGATTTCTACCCACTTCATGATACTTTTCCTACAGTTTCTTAGCATAAGTATCCCCCCAATCAATTTATCTCATTGTATTCTCGTTTACAC
>JAEZKD010000049.1 GCA_023415655.1 Bacillota bacterium
CATAACCATTCCATAATGGAATGCCACCAATACCAAGTGCACCCATCAGAAATGAAAACATCAGTGTCTTTTTCTTACGTCCAAATCCGCGAATGGAATTTAGATCTAATTGATGAAGGTTCATAAATACAACACCAGCTGCCATAAATAACACAAGCTTAATTAGGGAGTGATTGATCATATGAAGAATCGTACCCCTTGCAGCCAAGGCATTATGCTCCCCAAGAAGCCCTTGCATCCCGACACCAACTAAGATAAATCCAATCTGTGACATCGAAGAACATGCCAAGGTACGCTTTAGATCAATCGAAAACAATGCTAGTACTGCTCCGATAAACATCGTAACAACACCAAATAATAATATAGTCTTTCCCCAAGCCTCATCATGTAAAAACATCTGACTGCTGATGACTAATATCCCAAATACACCTGTTTTGGTTAAGATACCTGAAAGCAACGCTGATGCTGGTGCTGGTGCCACTGGATGTGCCTTTGGTAACCAAATATGAAGTGGGAACATCCCGGCCTTTGCTCCAAATCCAAACAAAAAGCATCCACCAGCAACATACAATAAAGTTTTATCTTTCACTTCCTTGGATGCCATAAGTAACTCATCCATATTGAGTGTACCTGCCACATGATTTAATAAGAATAAGCCCATTAGCATCACCATACCACCAATGACTGCAACTGCAAGATAAGTTGAGGCAGCACGCAACGACGCTTTTTCTTCATCCTGAGCAACCCACACAAAGGAGGTAAAGGACATCAACTCGAAGAAAATAAAGGTGGTAAATAAATCCGCAGATAAAAATACTCCAATGGTAGCTCCAAGCGTTAATAGCATAAAGAAGTAATAACGATTACGATTTTTGTAATGTGCAAAGTATTGCTTGGAGAATAAGGTAGTCATCATCCACATAAATCCAGCAATCATCGCATAAATTGCTCGAAATCCATCCGCTTTTAGGTAAAGACCTCTTCCACAGAAATCATTTAGCACAAAAGAAACTGGTTCCTTTTTTAGTACAGTAACACATAGAATACAAAGACCTATAAATTCAGTTACCGTGATGAATTCTGCAGTATAATCTCTTAATGTTTTATTCCTTCTACCTATGACATAAGAAAGGATTGCACCTATCATTGGCCATATTGTTAGAAGTAATAACATGATATTTCCTTCCATCCTATCTTCTATCCTTTCTGTCAAATAAGTCCCTGAGCAATCTGAGCAAAATATTCCACCATTGGAATGGAGCATACACCTAGAATCACGATGCTAATGCAAAAGAGAACCAAAGGAAGCTTCATATTCCAATTTGGATCCTCACATCCTTGTAAGGTTTTCATCTCGTACTCTCTTCCAGGGAAGTAGGCTCTTACAATGACGGAGCTTAAGTATACTACTGTCAATAACGCAGAGAGCAATAATGCAAAGATTCCAGCCATAGCAAGTGGGCTATCCACATAGGTTGCTGCAGTTGCAATGTTCCATTTACTTACAAACCCTGCAAGTGGAGGAATTCCGATCAAACCAAGGGCAGCTAACGTAAAACAAGCCATCGTAACAGGCATCTTCTTACCAATCCCTCTTAACTCATGAATATATTCTTTTTTTGTCTTGTAATAAATTGCACCACAGCAAAAGAATAATGTGATTTTAATCACTGCATGGCTAACCATATGAGTCAATCCAGCCACCAACCCAAGTGGTGTCATTAAGGCAACTGCAAAAATAATATAAGATAGATTACTTATGGTAGAATAAGCTAACCTACGTTTTAAATGCTGCTCCTTTACCGCACGAATAGAACCAAATAAGATCGTAACAATTGCAAACACTATGATTACCTTCTGTGCCCAACTACCATATAAAAAGTCAGTTCCAAAGCTATAGTACGTAAAGCGCATAATTACAAACACACCTGCCTTAACAACAGCTACTGCATGTAGTAACGCAGTGACTGGTGTTGGTGCAACGGAAGCATTCGGTAACCACCCATGGAATGGAAATAATGCAGCTTTGACTCCAAAACCAAGTACTGCAAGTACATAAACTAACAACAGTAGATTCGTACGACCTCCTATCTTAGCTAAATCTAAGACTCCGCCATATTCGAATGCAATCCCATTACCATAGTGTAAGATGAAGATGAACCCAATAAAGGCAAACGCTGCACCACTAATCGAATAGAAAATATACTTCCTACCTGCGTGGATCGACTTTTTCTTCATTTGATGCATCACCAATGGTAAGGTCACTAATGTAAGCATCTCATAAAACATGTATAAGGTCATTAAATTAGACGCAAACGCTAAACCAATGGTGATTCCATAGGTCATTGTGAAAAAAGAAAAGAATCGATTCTCATTGTCTTCATGTTTCATGTATTCAAAGGTATATAACGTGGCAATTGGCCATAATGCTGCAACCAAACCAGCAAATACGCTTCCAAGTCCATCGATGTAAAAGGATACTTCCAAACGACCTGCTAGTTTGATTGCCAGCAAGCTTCCTTCTGGTCGATGAAAAAGTAAGAAAAAGATTGTGATTGAGGTTGCTAGGGCTACGGTCATCACATACCACTGTCTCCACTTACGATTTTGAAAGTGAAACAATGGAAGAATCGCACCACAAAATACCGGTAAAAGAATTGGTATTATTAATAGAAATAAATTCATACTCTCTCCCATCTTTCGTTTGTTCAGACACAAATTATATTAATGTAGTCGTCAGTTCAGTTAAGAAATTGATCAGCTGATTTGGAAACATACCAAGAACAACCGCTAACACTGCAAGAAGTACCAAAGGAATCGTCATCCATAAATTTGGCTCCTTTTTTGTTGTTTGTAAAACCTTAAACTCTTTGCCTGGAAAGAATCCACGAATCGTTATCGTAAACAAATAGCCTGCCGTTAGCAAAGCACTGACAAGTAATAATACTGGTCCAAGATAACGCACGACACCTGTAGAACTTGTTAATGCGCCCTCAGCTAGATACCATTTACTTAAGAAAGCTGAGGTTGGCGGAATCCCAATCAATGTGATGGAAGCAATCGTATAACACCACATGGTAATTGGCATCTCTTTTCCGATTCCAATCAACTCATTTACCTTTGTCTTACCAGTTTTATAAATAATGGCTCCAGCACTTAAGAACAATGCATTTTTAACAATGGAATGGAATAGTACATGCATCAAGCCACCCATGAAACCAATTGGATTCAACAATGCAACTCCAAATAACACATAGGAAACCTGACTAATCGTGGAATATGCAAGGCGTTTTTTTAAGATTTGCTCTCTGTATGCCATCATCGATCCCATCACAATCGTCAATAATGTAATACCTAACAATGCATACTGTACCCAAGTACCAAGTAAGAACTCTGGACCAATCACATAATAAATCACACGAACAATGACAAGCACACCCATCTTCGTTATATTTCCTGACATCAAGGCAGAGGCTGGGGCTGGAGCTACTGGATGAGCTACCGGTAACCATGCATGAAGTGGGAACATACCTGCTTTGGATCCAAACCCAAGTATCATACAAAATACTACAAAAAGGATCAGCTGCTTATGCTCTACAGCACTAGAAAGCAACTGCCCTCCAGCTACAAAATCAAAGGATATCAAGAAACGATTCAGATAAAAGATTCCTATTAATGCAAGGAACGCTC
>JAEZKD010000298.1 GCA_023415655.1 Bacillota bacterium
GTTGAATTTAGTCGGTGCGAGGAAGAGAGAGTAACCCGACGAATGGAATGAAAAGTTGCATTCAGTCAGTCTGAATATAAATGCTACAATAAGAATGAAGGAACGATCATCTAAAAATGCCCACTTGTGAGATATTATGATTACCTTTGGAGGTAATTATGATCTACACATTAAATATAAACACAGACTTAAAAACCAGTTAGATAGGGAATTAGGTAAAGATCGACGTACAATTCTATATCTAGACTATGAGCTATAATCCCTTCCAATTCGCCTAGCCGCAAAGACATTCAGTTGAATCGTCTGTAACATGTCTTTATTTAGTAATTATCTCGATACGCAGAGTTATTATGGAACAAAATATACCAAGTATTTAAGATATTCACATAAGGATAGATTCTATATTGACTCTGTCCTTGGGGCATGGTTTATGATGAGGTTAGTATAGTTTTGGGAGTTAATTGTTGCCGTAGATTATGTCAAAATAAGTCTCATCTGAAAATGAGTTTCCTGAGAAAATAAGTCTCATCTGAAAATGAGTTTCCTTTGAAAATAAGTCTCCTATAAACTGAGTCTCCTGTGAAAGTGAGCCTCATGAGAGATTGAGCTCATATATAAGTGAGTCTAAGAGAAACTGAGTCTCATGATAATTGAACCTCAGAGCATGTAAATTGAGTTATAGAGTATAAAAATTTAAGTTCAAGATTTTAAGCACTAGATTTGAATGTTGAGTCTTGGAGTTAATTAACTTTTTAGTCAAAGATACGGGGGATTTGTTTTATGGATGTGTTATGGATGTTACTTAAAAAGAGGAGAGGGAAAGTTGCAGGGACCGTGATGTTGAGTATTGGTTCGATTATTGTGACTTTGTTTTGGAATCGTAGGCTAGCTCAGATTGTGAATCGGCTTTCTGATGGTAACGGGGTAGGTAAGGATCTAATATTACAGACTTTGATCTTTTTGCTTTTGCTTGTGATGGTCGAATCTGTTTTGACGTTTGTTTCGGGATGTACTTGTGAAACAATGAATGCTGATTTGCGGATGTGGTATGTTCAGAAATATGTTGGACAGGATTTTTCTTTTTTGGAAGGAAAGAATGCTGGACAGCAGATTTCTAAAATCTTAAATGAGTTACATGAGGTTACGGTTTATATCAGTGAGAGTTTATTCTCATTGATTCATAGTCTGATTAAGTTTATTGGAACTGTATGTTTGTTACTTTCTTTGGATATGAGATTAACACTAGAAGCCAATTTACCTGTGCTTGGAATCATTGTATATGTGGTTTTGATTAGTAAAGTTCTTGAAACGTATGCGAGTTCTAGTCAAATGGAAACGCAACGAATGAATGGTGTTGCTGAAACAATTGTTACTTTATTTCCTGTATTAAAGCTATATGATGCGGGGGAGATGATGAAAAAACATTATCATAATATTACAGATTGTTGGGAAGTAGTAACAAGGAAGGAAGAGGAAAGAAAGGCATTATTGTTGTCGATTTCAGCGATTCTCTCAAGTTTACCACTGATGTTGTTACTTTTATTCGGTGGATGGCGTGTAATTGATGGAACTATTGCGATTGGGACCTTGTATATTTTTATCAATTTATCAGGTAATGTTTCTGGTGTGATGATGAATATGCCGACTTTTATTGGTTCATATCGAAGGTTCTTAGCGAATATGAAACGGCTTTAAAAAATTAGATAAAGGAGTCACTAGAGTTGTATGGGAATTTATATGGATCAAGTTAATTATACATATCAGGGTAGAGAGAAGGAAGTACTTAGAGGATTATGCCTAAAGGTAGAACCAGGTGAGAATGTTGGAATTATTGGAGATAGTGGCGGAGGGAAGAGCACTCTGCTTAAAATTATCTCTGGGTTATATGAAACACAGTCTGGAATGGTAAGAGTAGCAGGTGAGACAAGACCAGTAAAGATTCGGTCTAAGGTTTCGATGGTGATGCAAGCTGCTAACCTGTTTCCGGTTTCGATTAGAGATAATATTACTTGTGGCCATAAGATGAGCAATGAGGAGATATGGGAGGCGAGCGAGGCAGCACAGATTAGCCAATGGATTGAATCCTTGGAAGATGGGCTGGATACAAAGGTAGGTGAGCGTGGACAAGGTGTATCTGGTGGACAGGCACAACGAATAGCAATTGCTCGGGCAATCGCAAAAAAATCTCCAGTGGTATTAATGGATGAACCAACTTCTGCAATTGATGAAGAAACAAGAAAGGCATTGTTAACGGCAATCAGTCGCTTGACGATAGGAAAGACCGTCATTCACGTATCTCATCAAACAGAAGCACTCAGAGGGTGCGATCGGATCTATAGGTTAGTGGAGGGAGTATTGAGGTTACTATGATAATAGAATTAAAAAAGTTATTAAAAAGAGTTGGAATACTTCGGACCTATGGGTTTCTTATGCTATTACGTGCGCCCTTTGATGTGCTTTTTACATGTATTCATGCGGTATTTCTAAAGCAAGCATATTACTCAATCGAGCAAATGAATTCAACTCGCCTAACAATCACTTGCTTGATTTTCGGTGTTGCTAGTTGTATTTTATTTCTATATAATGGGATTGTATGGAGAAGATTCGGGTCAATGTATGTCAGATTAAGTGCAAAGCTTAGAAAAGTACTGATCGGAAGCATCATAGAACAACCATTAAGTGTCATTGAGAAGAAAACAAAGGGAGATATTCTAACAAGAATCAATCAAGATACTGGAATGGCATTGCAAATGCTAGGCGGACCTTTGAATCTTCCTCATTTTGTGATTGCCTTATTAAACATAGTGATTTCATCGATGATATTACTTCCTATGGATGCTGGATTTCTTTTTCTTGTTTGGATGTTTGTAATACCACATGTTCTAGTGAATCAAAAAGTGGTAGCCAAGCCATCAGCGAGAAATCAGAAGGAAGTTCAACTTGCAACTGGTGAGCTTACGACGGTATTTGGTTGTATGATTACAGCAGCAGATGATATGATTCTCTATGATGCACAAGCTCTATTGGTTAACCAGTATCAGTTCTGTTGTGATGAGATTTACAAAGCTAGGATGAAAATCGTAAAAAGAAATGCATTAGGTAGTGGGTTGATTCCTATCTTTGGACTTTTGGGTTATTTGGTTTTGATTATATATGGTGGAGAACAGATTGCAAATCAAACGATGCAGTTTTCAGATCTTATCGGTATGCTACAAATTCGTGGGAGTATACTGTTAGGTTCACTTATGGTAACGAGTTGCTGTGTTAGGCTTAAGTTAAATTCAACGGGTATAAAGAGAGTGAACGAATTGATGGATGGTGAATGTGATGGATGGTGAATTGATGAATGATTATTTTATGAGAATCGGTGAAATTGCAGAGTTTTTTGGATTGTCACATAAGGCAATTCGCCTCTATGAAAAGAAGGGAATTATTAAGCCTGCCAAAGTGGATCAAGCTACTGGGTATCGATATTATTCTGCAGATCAAGTAAAACAATTAAATGCGCTAGTGGAACTGAAATCATTAGGATTTTCATTGAATGAGATAAAAGAGATCATTGGCGGAGCAATGACTGTTGAAAAATTGATGGATGCTCTCAGAGAAAAGAGACAGGACTGGGAAGAGGAGATGCAGGTGGCCGAGTATAAAATGGACGCGATCGACAGCATTGCAAAACGTTTAAAGGATTCTAAGGAAGCTTTGAAAATACAGGAGATGTCAGAGGATGAGCGTGCTTGGCTATTAGTTAAGATGGTATGTGTGGAGGATGTAAGTGTACAGCATCTGTTGTCGGAAGCAATTTGGTTGTAAGACGTGAGAGGAATACTTGGAGGTAAAAATGAGAACACCAATATTGGAAACGGAAAGATTAATTTTAAGACCACTTGTTGTTAGTGACGCTAATGAAATATTTCGAAATTGGACCAGTGATCCAGAAGTGGCAAAGTTTATGAGATGGAATCTACATACCGATGTGGAAGTGACCCGAGGGTGGTTAGAAATAGAAGAGCAGAATGTAGAGAGTGATCAATATTTTACTTGGGGTTTTGTAAAAAAAGAAACAAATGAACTCATTGGATCAGGTGGTTTGGTATATCAACAAGATTTAAATATGTTTGAATTAGGTTACAATCTTATGAAAAAGTATTGGGATATGGGCTATACCACAGAAGCAGCCAAGGAGATAATAAGATTTGCTCAATATGATTTAAAGCAAAATCAATTATTTTGTCGTCATGCAGTAGAGAATTATGCTTCAGGGAGTGTTATAAAGAAGCTAGGATTTATCTATCAAAAAGAGGGTAGCTATTCAAGCTTTGATCATACACGAACCTTCCTAACGAAAGATTACATATTGCGAAAATCAGAGGGATAAAAGGTGAAAGTATTATTCTCGATACCTTCTTTTTATTACTAAAAATTTATGTAAGTCATGCAGATATCAATCATCTGCATGATTTTTTTCATGATGACAAGGAAAAGTTCACAAACTACTTTTTCTTGTTTTGGGTTTACATTTAGCTACGTTTGACTCTTTTTTCTACATAACTTAGGATTCCATACAATCCACTAGCCACGATACATAAGATAACGATGCTCATGATCACCCAGTCAAGTTTAAAAACCTGACTTCCATATATAATCAAATAACCGAGTCCTGCTTTTGCAGCAAGAAACTCGCCAATAATAACACCAACTAAGGAAAGACCAATATTAACCTTCATGACACTGATGATCGAAGGGATGTTGCTCGGAAGTATTACTTTAAACAAAATATCCTTTTTTGTTCCACCAAAGGTGAAGATCAATTTCTTTTTATCCTCCTCAACTGCTTGGAAGTTTGAGTATAACGTGATAATGGAACCAAAGATAGCTACTGATACAGCAGCAACGATAATTGTTTTCATGTTATTTCCAAGCCATACGATAAAGATTGGAGCAAGTGCAGTTTTTGGAAGACTGTTCAGTATAACGAGGTAGGGTTCTAATACTTTCGCAACGCTGTCATTCCACCATAGGAGAATAGCTATGAGTAATCCTAGGGAGATAACAAGAGCAAAGCTGATGAAAGTTTCTAGCAAGGTGACTCCTGTATGATAAAAAAGAGAACCATCCTTTGCCATATTAACGATTGTGGTTACTACACGGGATGGACTACTAAAGATAAAGCTAATGAGCCAGCCTAGATTAGTGCTGATTTCCCACAATATGAGGAAGGTGATAAAAATAGCCCATTGTGCGATTCGTATTTTGATCTTATTTTTTTTATAACCAGCTAAAAATTTCTGATGCATAGCAGAGATGGTAGCTCCCTCTTTAGTTTCTTGCTTGTGTGAACTACTCATTTTTTGATGTCAACTCCTTCCATATCAGATTAAAATAATAGCTGAACTCCGGAGCACTGCGTTTGCTAAGTGGTGAGTCATCAGCCGAGGTCAACTTAATATCAATTATACTTTTCACAGTTGCTGGACGGCTAGATAATACGATAACTTTATCTGCGGTACTAATGGCTTCTGCAATATCATGTGTGATTAATACAGCAGTCTTTTTTTCGTGTCGAATGATTTTACATATATCATTGGATACCTCTAAGCGGGTTTGATAGTCTAGGGCTGAGAATGGTTCGTCAAGGAGGAGAATATCTGGTCGCAAAAGCAGTGTTCGGATCAAGGCAGCACGTTGGCGCATGCCACCGGATAGTTGATTGGGCTTTGCATCCTTAAAAGATATCAGTCCGTAAGTTTCTAGCATGTGATTAATCATAAAGATACTTTGCTCATTGAACTTGTGTTGTATCTCTAGGCCTAATGCAACATTCTTATAAGTGGATCGCCAGTCAAGAAGGTGATCCTTTTGCAGCATATAGCCAATGTTAATTCCAGAATCAGCAGCAGATTTTCCATTGATAAAGATTTCACCGGAATCTGGTTTAATCAGTCCAGCAATCAAGGATAGGAGTGTTGATTTACCACATCCGCTAGGCCCCACAATCGCAAGAAATCCACCTTCTTCTACATCAAAAGTGATATCTTTTAATGCACAGGTTTCAGCTTCTAGCGTGTGGTAGGAATAACTGAGCGAATCCACATGCAGGAACCCATTTGTTACTTGTTCTTCCATGGGTAGCCTCCATTATTATGTTATACAGTATTATATGAATTGGTTGATAGTTGGTGATATAAAGTCAAAATTTGACGATTGAGTTTTAGAACCTTATTCTATATGAAAATTTTAATAATCGAGGTAGTATTTTGTTATATTACTAAAAAATATAAAAAAATACTGGATAATTTTGTTAGAATGTGCTAAGATAAGATATAAGCTTTCGAAAATTTCGAAAAATATTTACTATTATTTCGAAAGGCATTTTTGATATTTCGAATGATATGAAGGAGGATGTATGACAAAGGAGAAGAAAAAAAGAAAATCCAGAAGAAGTAGTATCCGATTAAAGTTAACAATCAGCGTACTTATACCTGTTTGCTTTATCGTAGTGCTAGGTGTAATATCCTACAAAAAGGCGTCAGATGGGTTTGTTGACAATTACAAGACATCATTTAGCCAGTCAATGAATATGACAGGTGAATATCTATCTTTTATTCTAAATACAACAAAAGCCGACTATAATGGCGTTATTGTAAATGGGGATATGGTAGCTTATGTTTCGGGTGTGTATGATACTTTGAAGAGTCAAAAAGATACGGTTCGATATGAGAATCAGACAGATTTCAATACAACGGTTTTATCAGCTCCTTTTGTCGGAAATATCTATATATTAGCTGAAAATGGAAATTCAATTAGTACAACAAAAATCAAGGAAGAGAATATGTATACTGCCTTTGTTGAGACTACGCAAGGAAATATGGCAAAGGGTTCACCAGGAGATTACTTTTGGTTTGGGGCGATGCCAGAATTAGACGAAAAATTAGGGACTGATCAATCTAAGTATGCTATCCGTATGGTTCGCAAATTCCTTAGCGCAAAAGCATTTATAGTAGTTGACATAAAAAAGGCCCCTATTCTAGACATAATGAATAAACTTAAGATGGGAGAAGGAAGTATGATTTCTCTTATCTTACAGGATGGCTCTGAATTTACACTAGATCACATGGGAAATCAAGTGGATTTTTCCTTTGGTTCGAAGGAGTTTTATCAGAAAGCTTTGGAAGAAAGCGAAAATCTAACGATATCTGAGGTATCTGATGATGGTAAGGATTATATGTTTGCTCTTCAAAAAGTTGGTAACTCTAAGCTAAGTATTGCGTCTATAGTCCCAATGGAAAATGTAATGAAGCAAGCGAATGACATTAAATCATTGACTGTTATTATAGTCATCGTAGCAAGTGTTATTGCTTTATCGATTGGTTTAGCAATTGCAAATAGTATGGGAAAAACCATTCGTGAGGTGGTGAAACAAATTCAACGTGCTACGAATGGTGATATGACAGTAACATTCCCTATGAAGCGTAAGGATGAGTTAGGTTTACTTTGCACTCATTTGACACAGATGATTGAACATACCAAACAATTGATCGAGAAGATTAAGGAAACTGCAGGTTCTCTAAGTCAAGCGGCTGTGGGAATTAATGAAGCCTCGATTACCTTTGTAAAATCTTCAGAGGGGATTAAAACGGCTACCTCTGAGATTGAATCAGGAATCATTGAACAGGCACAAGACTCTATTAAGAGCACAGAGCAGATGGATTCACTGTCACAAAAGATTCAATATGTACATGAAAATGCACAAAACATCCATGAAATAGCGAATAAGACAAAAGAATCCGTTCTGAATGGAAATCAAAACTTGGAGCAGATTCAGGAAACAACAAAGTTAACGACTAACTCCACAGAGGAGTTCTTACGTAAAGTACAATTACTTGAAACAAAATCCAAATCCATTGGTAGTATAGTGACTGTTATTAATGAAATATCAGAACAAACCAATCTATTATCCTTAAATGCTTCCATTGAAGTGGCAAGAGCAGGAGAAGCTGGTAGAGGCTTTGGTGTGGTTGCACAAGAGATACGTAAATTGGCAGAACAGACCATGTTATCAGCAAAAAAGATTGATGATATTATTCTAGATATTATCA
>JAEZKD010000118.1 GCA_023415655.1 Bacillota bacterium
CATTAGACTTGGTGAAGAATGGGATAAATGGCTATATATTTGCCATGGGAGATGAGATTGATTTAAGTAATAAAATCAAATTATTATTTAATTCTAATGCTAGACAAATGGGATGTAATTCAATTGAGATTATTAAAGATTGGACATTTAATAATTCAAAAGTGAACTTTGAACGATTAGTAAACAGAATAGTTGAAGAGAGGAGGGAGAAATCATAAAAGCAATAATTGTAAATTCTACATTTGCATCTAAAGGTGGTGTAAGAACTATCCTTGAACAGTTTGTTGAAAATGCTTTAAAATATTATGATGGAGAGTTACCGATGATAATCTTTGTTCCTATTAATATAAACTATAAATCTACAACAAGTATAAGAATAGAAAAGATTGCTGCTAAAAATTGGAGTAAAAGATTGTACTGGGAAACATTTGGTCTCTTATCATGGTTAAGTAAGCAAGAAATAAGCCCAGCTCTTTACATATCTTTGCAAAATAATGGGCTATTTTTTAAACATTCAATAAAAAATTTAAAACAAATTATATACTATCATCAATCTATTCCTTTTGAAACTAAACTAAAGATTTACCCATTAAAAAAATTAGAATATAAAATGTGGTTTTATAAATATGTATATCCATATATTGTAAGAATGACTGTGAGAAGTAATTGGGACAGTTTTGTAGTCCAAACACAGTGGATGAAAGATGCAATGAAAGAGCACTATTTATTCAAAAATTTTAATGTTAAAATTTATAAACCCGAAATTCGATCCTTAGAAGCTTGCTATTTCAAAAAGTCCAATAATAAAAATAAATTTAATGTATTTTACCCAGCTTTTGATTATAGATATAAAAATCACGCGTTACTAATAGATATTGTTAGTGAACTAATAATAAACAGGAGTCCTCTACTTGAAAATTTACAATTTATTATTACATTAGAAAACTCTTCTCGGTTTTACAATATGGTATCAGAATTTTCATATCAGAAGTATTTTAAATTTGTTGGGATACTGACTTCAGATGAGGTTTACCAATATTATTTTGATGCGGATTTACTTATATTTACAAGCTTGTTAGAATCGTTTGGACTCCCGTTACTAGAAGCTTCACAAACAGGTATACAGATACTTTCAATAAACAAATCATACGCAAATGAAGTTTTAGATGGCTATGACGGTGTTTTGTATGCTAATCAAGATGATGTTTCAGACTGGGCTCGTAAGTTGGAGATATTTGCGAATAATATTAAAAGATACCCCCCTTTTGTTCCTAATTATTGTACGGGTTGGAAAGAATTTATTGAATTCATAAGTATGGAAACAGTAATATAATATTAATTGTCTGTTTCCGGGAATGGGTAATATAAGTACCTCAATAATGAAGTATCAACACTGGAACGAAGTTTCTTGTTTATGTCATACTAACCCTAGGTTGTTTAATTAAAGGGTGTTAACTAATATTTCTGACGTAAGTATCTAAATTTAAATGGTGTGAGGTGTAAAGTGAAAAATCCTATAAGAAGTATATTAAAGAGCAGTAAGATTCAGCTTATATTTGTCCCACTACTTCTATTAATTGAACCAATGCTAGATAAATTGGTTGTAGATCAACTTATTATTTTATATGTTCATTATTATCCAGATAAGGATGGGATAATTGATATGAATACTATTAGAAGTAATTTACAATTCATACATAACAACTGTAATGTATTATCCCTAAACGAAGCACTTGATAAAATATCGAGAAATGAAAGATTAGTCCATCGATCTGTTTGTATTGTTGTTGATGATGCAACAAAGGCGTTCTACAATTATTCATGCCCACTTTTGATTGAATACGAATTACCATTTACATTAGGAATAATTCCTGGTTTAATTAAAACTTACACGCATGAGAATCTAGTTTCACGTGTTATGCGTATCGCGGGACACAAGTACTATTTACCACACACAGAGATGATTAAAAGGGCAAGTAAGTGGATTACAGATGAGGGATATGAGAAATGCAATTCTTTCACTGATGTCTTCAACCAAGTAATTCAAATGCCAGATAATAAATTAGAGGAGTTAAATATACACATGAAAACGCCCGATGACCAATTCATGACATGGACTGATATTAGACAGTTAAAAAATTATACTAATATAGATTTTGCAAGCCATACTATGTCGCACCCTCGTCTTGAATTTGCGAAGGGCGAATGGTTAGATTGGGAATTAGAACGTTCTAAGAAATTACTTGAGGAAAATTTAAACATTATGATTGATAAATTTGTGATACCATATGGTACAACGGATTGTATGAACCCAGAAATAGAGGAGGCACTGGTAAGACATGGATATAAGTACTCATTTATGACAGAAAGAGGAATGGTGAATAATAAAACTAATCATTTTATCATTCCGAGGGTAAACGGTGAAGTGAATGCTAAGTTGTTCAAAGTAATCACAAGTTCTTCAATATATAGTCTAATAAATATGATATAATTGAACAACCAAGATATAGTTGTATGTTTCCACGCACTAATATGTACAGATTGGTGAAGTTTTTTGATTGGTTGGAAGACGTTTCATAAGATGGTACCAAATCAGCATAACCAATAAAGAAAAGTGTAACAGAAATACTAATTGTTTGGAGCGTTATTAAGTAAAGAAATAAAGGAGTAAAGAATGAAACACCTACTATTCATACTTGATACATTTCACCCGGAATATGCCTCAACCGGACAAATTATGACCGAGTTAGCCAGAAGTCTTCAGAATGATTTTAGAATTACTGTAATTGTTGGTATACCCAAATATGGCATAAATTCAAGTAATGTATATAAGGGTAAAAATTTTTATTTTGAGAAGTTCGAAAATATAAGTATTGTAAGAGTAAAAACACCTAAATTAAACAAGATGAGTAAGATTAGCCGTTTTAAGTTTATTGTTGGTCATTTCCTTAATGCGTTTAGAGCAGTCTTTAAGGTGAACAAGCCTGATTTAACCTTCGTGATTTCGCAACCTCCAATATTAGGCGGGGTGTTGGGGAGTTTAACAAAGTTATTTAGGGGTGGGAAACTCATCTATAACATTCAGGATTTCAATCCTGAACAAGCTGCCACGATTGGATACAACAAATCTAAATTGGTAACAAAAGTTGCAAGATGGGTAGATAACGCTTCCATTATGAGCGCTGATCGAGTTGTTGTGGTTGGGAGAGATATGAAACAGCAACTATTCAAAAGAGCACGCATAGATGAATCTAAAGTTCTTGTAATCAATAATTGGATTGATGAGCAGATAGTAAAACCACACTCTAAGAAGCATAAGGATGTAAAGAAATATATAGATTTATATGGTTTAGAAGGCAAGTTAACTTTTATGTACTCTGGTAATATTGGGCTCTATTATGATTTGCAGAACATCATCAAAATTATTGGCAAATTTAACAAATTAGAAAATGTTCTATTTGTTTTTGTAGGTGGAGGTGCTGAACTTGATCAATTAAAGAAATATAGCAGAGAGAATAATCTTAGTAATGTAAAATTCTTTCCATATGTGGCAAAAGAAGAAGTGGTTTATTCGCTAAGTGCTGCAGATATACATTTCGTAACAAATCATAAAGGTATAAAGGGCATTTCGGTACCTAGTAAAATCTATGGTATTATGGCTGTAGGTAAGCCAGTTCTTGGAATAATTGAGACAGAAAGTGAAGTAGAAATGTTAATTAGGGATTCGGGGTGTGGACGAGTTGTGGAACCACAAGATTATGATGGCATTGAAAAACTTATACAATGGTACATTGACACGGTAGATGATATTGAGGATATGGGAAGCAAAGGGAGAGAGTATCTTGAGGTTCATAACAGAAAAGTGATGTCGATAGAAAAATACAGAAATATGCTTACAGAGATATAAAGCTTGTTCGGGTCGCATGGCCTTTTTTGCCAAGAGCAGAGCAAGGTCGGTCTCCGCTTTAAGATTGGTCCACACAAAGTGGTACATTTGGTGTAGTTATCTTCTTATTTGGAAGTTGAATTGACGAAAGAGCAATTAGCATTTTTAAGACACATTCCATCCAGAGTATGCTCTTCAGGACAGCTCACGACAGAGCTGGCACGTAGTCTACAAGAGTATTATAGAATTACAGTCGTTGTATACCTAATTAGTTAGTGATAGAGGAAGTATATATAAAGGCAAGACTTTTATTTTGAGATTTGAGGAAATTAGTATGGTACGCCGTAGGTATATAAAAGCAAAAAATCAGCTAAATAAAATTAATTAATCGTTCAGACAAATTTTAATACGTTTAGATCAATCTTTAAGCCAGACAAAACATAATAGTCCTATTTGTTGACCAATTAAAAACAGTAGCTTCGGTTAAAATAACAATAAAAATTTAACCCTCCCAATGGTTTGGCATCTTGCACATCCTCTGGCTCACGTCACAACGGAACTGTTTTCTGATACATAAGAATATTCACAAGTCAAATTTGTTAAGACTTATTCCATAAATTTAGACTTGGAAAGTTGAGTAAATAATATATTTTAATAATAAAATACGAGGTATGATTATGAGTGAAATTAGAAAAGTTGCATTAATTACTGGTATAACAGGACAAGATGGATCCTATTTAACCGAACTACTGTTAGAAAAGGGATATGAAGTACACGGAATTATTAGAAGACATAGCATCATTAGCACTACGAGAATTGACAACTTATTTGAAAGTCCAGATATTGGCAACAAATCATTATTCTTACATTATGGAGATATGACGGATTCCAGCAATTTAAACCGCTTAATCGAGAAGTTAAGGCCAAATGAAATTTATAATCTTGCCGCACAATCCCATGTTGCAGTTTCCTTTGAAGTG
>JAEZKD010000141.1 GCA_023415655.1 Bacillota bacterium
GAAACGAGCCTTCTGGCATTCTTCACTTCCAAGATAAACAGCTAAAGCCTGAGCAGCTTCCATGTTTTCTGGAGCTGTATTGATGTTAACACCGATGTATTTGTAGTCAGCGAAGGATTTCATCTGGCTCTCTGTTCCATTCAATGTAATTGTAGGAAGTTTAGTTGCTGCATAGTTATCACCAAGAGCTTCTTTTACTTTCTCAGCATTCCATGTACCAGAACACCAAGCACCTAATTTACCTTCTGCAAAAGCATTGATTGCATTTGCACCGTTGTCTGTTTCTTCAAGGAATTTCTTATTTGTAACTAAATCAACTAAATAGTTACCAACTGCTAAACCGTTCGCATCATTGAAGGTACATACAGAAGCGTCCTGTCCATCAGCTCCGAATAAAGAACAACCAGCTGCGAAGAAGAAGGATGCATTGTACCAACCGTTATCGATATCGAATGCGAAGTTGTAAGCTTCACCAAGATCTTTAGCCATCATAGTGTCTAAGTTCTTAACTTCATCTTCAGTATATTTACTGGAATCATAGTACATAAACCATGAGTTTGGAGTAAATGGAACTGCATATAAGAAGTCATTAAATGTAGCTGCTGTAATGGAACCAGCGGTAGCACCACCATTTGCTGCAATAACATCTTCTGCACCAACTGTGATAGGAGCTAAAATACCATTCTCAACCATGTATGCTGTTTGGTCAGATGCAAACATGAATACGTCAGCACCAGCTGCAGCATCTTTGGACAATTCTGCTCTAGCATCGCTTTCTGGAATTGCGCCATATGTAAAAGTAATATCCCATTCTGGGTGAGCTTGTGCAAACTGTTCACACATATAAGCTAATAAGCTATCGCCATAGCCTTCATATGCTGTTTGCTCTTCTTGAGGGCCCCAAACCTTTAAATTAACTTTCTTTGCTTCTACTGGAGCTTCTGTTGCAGGAGCCTCTGTAGTAGGTGTTGTACTCTCATTCGTAGCTGGTGCTTCTGTAGCCTTTGCACCTGTTTCACTACTTTCTTTCTTTGTACCACATGCAGTCAAAGAAGCAACCATAGTGAGTGACAACAACAATGCTGTAATCTTGCTTGACTTTCTCATTGTATAACCTCCCAATAATATGAATTTAGTAATTTCGTAACATCTTTTTTCATCCTCTCGAAATTACCAACCGAACAGGTTTTCGCAAGTTTTCGAAAACTGTACCTTTATTTTACACAATACTAACCAAGTTGTCAATACCATAATTAAACTAATTTAGTAAAAATATATAAATCTATTGCCAAAATATGTCATAAAACTATGCAACACCTATATTTTCTCAACAAATGCAAGGTTTTTCTGTCTATTTTTCATCACTATAATTTACAAATATATTTCGAAACTTTACATCTCAAAATAAATAGGATATAATGGTAATAGATTTATTTCGAAAATTCACTCTAGGAGTTCGGAGGATGTTATGGCAACAATTAAAGATATTGCATCAAAATTAGGAGTTTCAATCAGCACCGTAAGTAAAGGCTTGCATGGTGCTAGCGATATTAGCGAAGAAATGCGCCAGCAAGTTCTTGATACAGCAATATCACTTGGATATATCGTAAAGGATCGTAAAACAAGTGAACGGCATAAAGTTTGCATTATGGTTGAAAATATGGACTATGCTAATATCAATCAATTCGGATACGAATTAATTACTGGCTTTCGTCTCATGGCTCAGGAACAACAATTTCAAGTAGATATCATTCCGATGGATGTATATACTCAGACAATGCAATCCTATGATATCTATATGAAACAAAATGATTATAGTGGAGCCTTCTTTTTAGGATTTGAGATGACCGATTCGTACTTAAAACAATTGACTCACACCTCCATTCCTACCGTATTATTTGATAATTATGTTTTGAACAAGCATGTTGCATATATAGGAACTGACAACAATTTGGGAACCAAATCTCTCATTGAGCATCTCTATCAAAATGGCCATCGCAAAATTGCTATTTTGAATGGTTCTGAAAATAGTTATATCTCAAATATGCGTTACAATACGATTTTAAAAGAACTCAATGCCGTTGGTATCGAAGTGAATAAAAGCTTAATCGGTAATGGAGTAAGCTTTTTACCTGAAACCATCGCTTCTTATATCCCACAATTTGTGAAGCAAGGAGCTACAGCAATTGTATGTGCCAGTGATTTGATTGCTGCTGCTGCGATGAATGAAATTCATAAGATGGGCCTAAGAGTACCTGATGATATCAGTGTTACTGGATTTGACGATCTTCCAATTGCAAAATATCTAGCACCGCCATTAACCACAATTCGTCAAGAACGCTTCACACTTGGTAAAACTGCATTTACCCTGTTATCCCAATTAATTAGTGGTACTCCAGTGAGTACTCTACTGTATCATTCTGAACTTGTGATTCGTGAATCTGTAGCTAACATAAACTAATTAAAAAAGATGAAGAAATGATAAACCGGTCAACGAAAAATGCACTCAACTTGTTACTATTTTAAACAAGTTGAGTGCATTTTTCTATTTATAATCGTTTTAAAATTTCTTGTTTCTTTGCTGTATATTCAGCTTCTGTAATCAAACTCTTATCATAAAGTTCTTTTAAATGAACTAAGCGTTCTTCTACCTCTGATTTGGTATAGAAATTGCTCAAATCAATATCTTCAAGTTCATCCTCAATCTCAATTGTTTGAGTTGCAACTTTTTGTTTTGTGAATGCATTCATTCCCATTGTAACAGTTATTAAAAACGCGAAGATTGTCCAAACATAACCGAAAGCTCCTGCTCTCGGTATAACAACAAACAATCCAATGAGGCAAAAAATACATCCAGCGATAAATCCAATGGTTGACTGAAACTTCCCAGGTCTTATATGAACTAATCTGCTCATTGTCATCCCTCTTTTATGCTTATTTTTTCCATGATTTCATTATATAGAACAATGGAGATAAAATCAAGACCTTTCACAACCTTTGAGACGATTGCCCATCGTTCGTTATTCGACTGCGCCTTTATGATCCAGTTTGCGATAAATCAAAAAGAAAGCCGTTGCTGCCATTAAAAGAGCAGCGATATCCGAGATTGCTTGAGAGTAGATAATACCATCTAACCCAAAGAGATAATTGGATAAGAATAGAACTGGAACAAATACAAGCCCTTGTCGACTGATCGTAATAATTAATGACGGAATCGCTTTTCCCATCGCTTGAATTGTAAAGTTAAATACAAACAAGACACCAATGACTGGTCCTGCTAACATGGATGCTCTTAACATTGAGACACCAAGCTTTGTCACTTCTGGATTATCAATAAAGATGCGAATGATGGGCTTCGTTGCAATGAAATATACAATTGTAATGATGGTACCCATAATCACCGTACACATCATGGAAAACTTCATAACTGCTTTCATTCGTTTGTAGTTTCTTGCACCATAGCAATAACCTACCAGCGGTTGAATACCCATAGCAATTCCAAGCTGCATAAGGATTAACAACATATTCGCTTTCATCGCAACACCCATAGCTGCAACTGGAAGTGTTCCATAATCCTTTAAGAAATTATTGAGCACGATGTTAGATGTACTCATAAGGATATTATTTAAAGAGGCTGGTATTCCGATTGCTAATACTCCACCGATAATACCTACAACCTTAAAATCCTTGAAGGAAATCGATAAACTAGTGTTTCCTTTGACAAAGTAAAAGATATAATATATAACGGATGCAATGTTACCAATGATGGTTGCAAGTGCTGCACCAGTTACCCCCATATCCATCCATAAAATCATGATCGGATCTAAGATAATATTTAAAATGGTACCAATCATCATACCAATCATCGCAGTTTTGGAAGCACCTTCTCCACGAACGAGATTACCAAACATCGTAGAGAGAATAACAAAAGGTGCACCATACGCAATCACGGTCAGGTAATCTCTTGCAAACTGCTCCGTATTTGCATCCGCTCCCATCAGCTTAAGAATTACATTCATTCCAAGTAGGAATGCAAACATCATAGCTACACTTGTAATAATACTACCATAAAAACAAAAGCTACTTACTTTTTTTACCTTTTCATGTTCTCCTTGTCCAAGCAAGCGCGAGATAAAAGAACTACCACCAATACCAAACATATTACCAAATGCCATTAGAATAAAGAAAACTGGCATTGTTAAGGATACTGCTGCAACCTGATTGGCATCGTTTGTTTGGCCAACGAAAAAGGTATCTGCCATATTATAAATTACTGTTACAAGCATACTAAGTACCGTTGGTATCGCAAGGGTAGCTACTGCTTTCGGTACTGGCATATGCTGAAATACATCTTGCTTTAATTTCATTTTTTTCCTCCAAGTATCTTCTTATTACACTTTGCTCTTTCGTATGGTTTTCTTAATTAAAAAGTACCTTTTCGTAAGCGATTCGCTGTGCATTATTACGCTCAAGTAATATAACACCACAGTACTCATAACCATACTTTACGCAAAGATGCTGCATTAACTGATTCTCACGATGGGTGTCAATTCGAATGCTTTGTTTTGCTTTCTTTCTACAAAGCTGCTCTGCCAAGAAAAACATTCGCAAAGAGACTCCTTTACCACGAAAATTTGATTTGAGAGCAGTACGATGTATGGTCCCATAATCACTACCCTCCAATTTCCATGCTCCATCATAGATTGTGCTATAGCTTGGTTCTTCTCCAAGATTTACACTAATATATCCAACAACTTCCTCTTCTTCAACGAACACGAAACTTTCTCGCATTATGATATCTTCTACAATCTGCTCCTGTGTAGGAAATCCATCCTGCCATTGGTCAATCCCCTGCTCCTTCAGATATTGTCTAGCGTCTTCAATAACTTCCATAATTCCAGCTAAGTCACTTATTTCTGCTTTTCTCTCTAACATAGTATGTTCCTTTCTCTTGTCACTCATCAGTTGCGTTCAACGCTTCTTGTCTACATTCGTTTCTATCATTTTTGGATGAAATGGTTCAAATTTTAAAGGGACTAAACCATTCACACGATGATAATGAATTAGCGTGATTTCTATTGCCACAACTTTATGTCCTGCTCTATCATATAACACATGAACAAAACCTTCAATATCAGTTTTTTGTATATAAAGTAAATTCATGAAAATTAAATACTGTAGATAGGAATTTACTACCTTTTGTTCCATTTTTTCGTTCGTATCTATCATTCCATCGCACAAAACCGTATTCCAAGCTCTTTGTGATTGTCTTTGTATATCATATCGCTTACAACTCAATCCGATTTCTTTATTATTTGTCAGTTCCTCCATCTGATTCATTCTTTCTAAATATGGTAATACAAATACAACCGAGGCATCATTTTGCGCTCCACCACGTAGTAATTCTGCCACAAAGGGAACTCCATCCTCAAGAATCCCTTGACTATAACCAATGGATTGCACTCCTGTCTTTGTTTTAACAGCATAATTACACTCAGGAAAAGGGTATTGTGCTTGCAAATATTTTTTTGCCTCTACCACTTGCTCGGATATCTCAAATGCTTTCACGGAACTTAATTTATCCTGCAAGGTGATTTGCTTTGGTTGCACGGGTTGCATCGACAGCTTCACTTCTGGTTCATGAAGAAAATAATGTTCCATCTGTTCTTGAAACGCTTGATGATTGGTATTCATCAATTGAGTCTCAAATACCTGTTGGTAATCTTTCGGTGCTGTATTCTCAATTGCAAAAACGATGTGTTCAAAATATTCTATGTATTGTTCCTCCCAAAGAACATCACGAAAATACCTCGCTATCTGTTCTGGTTTATGTCCATATTCTTCACAGCCAAATGGTGTTAGAATCAGATTTCGATACATATTACGTGCAGCTACCATTAAAATCATACGTATTCTCATCTTCATAATCTGTTCCATTTCTGCCTTTTGAAAATTACTCGTATTCCCTTCTTTACAATCTACAGGTACGGCTGATAGGATAGAAACCGGGTATGGGTGTCTTAATAGCTCCATATTATGATCTCGAATAACTGCGACTAAAGGTGATAGTAGCATATAATCGGAGTGTCGAAAACTCTTGTTATTTTCATTGTATAGGTAGACTTGAGTCGCCTTTTGGGAGCTTAAGCTACGGTAAAGACTAGTCGCCCTACATAACCTTGCTTCTTCTGTATCAATGTCTGTTAAGCACCCACCTCCTGGGATTAAAGCATTGGCAGTATTCAATATTAACGGCCGAAAATAGTCCTTTGCAATTTCATAAGACGCTCCCTGGCAGATTGTGATATCATGTTCTTGTGGTGAATAAAAATGCTCCTTCATAAAACTATCCGTATCCTCAATCATATCCTTCAAATGATTTTGTGAATATACTTCAATTTTTTCAAAATCATAGACTCCAGTACTTAGATTTACATCAATTTTAGTATTCTCAATTTTATAATAACCTCGTCTCAAAATGTCTTGTGTTTCTTTTGCAATTTTAAGTAAGTCCAATGAATATTCACTCCTACATCAGCTTTATGCTTTATCATATGTCATAAGTGAAAAACAATTGCTTAATTCCTTGTGACATAAATCAAATCCATTGACTTATATATGTTTTTTCCCTTATTCCTCTTTCATGAATGAAAATAATAAAATATTCAAATGATATGAAAGATTGAATGTTAGAAAGGAGATTCTCATGAATTCAGATCATGATAAACACTCACTACCAATGAGTGCACTTGATGATATCCCACAACCAAAGGAAGATGCGAAGAAAATCGTTGGCTTAGTCAAGGATAGCAGTACAGTAACAGGATATCAACTATCGGATGGGGTGATTGTATCCAAAGAAGAAGGAGTATCCATGGCGAAGTCTGGTGATATCAAGGGAGTTGGGGTCGCTCATCGCAATGGAACACAGTATCTAAAATCCTTACCAGATGGTACGGAGGATAATAATTTAAGCCATCTTCCTACGGTATCCAAAGAATAAGGTACTACACGTGATTCTTTTGCCTGCGACTTATTGTGGTTCGAACAATTTGATCGCAGGGCAAGTAGTTAGGTTATTTCTGCCTTTGGCGAATTATAAGAGAATAACTCGTACCAATTTATTTTACACATTCTATTCTGTATGATACGATACTATTATCTTGTAACATTATTCCTCCCTTATTTGGAGGTCTTATGTCTATTAAAAAAATCGTACTCTCTGTTCTTTTCTGTTTTATCCTATGTATCTCTCAATTTCCAACTGTGGTTCATGCTAGTACCTACATGCCATCTTATATGGATTTACTCCTACCACAAACAATGGAGCTTGCAATCGGTGAAGAAGTAAGCTTACTTTCAAGACCTTATATTTATGGAGCATTTACGTTCAAAAGTAGTAAAACAAGCGTTGCTTCTGTAGATGATTTTGGTATGATAACCGCAAAAAAAGAAGGCACCACAACGATTACAGTTACCTTCTCTTCTTCTAGTATCAAATTTAAAGTGGTTGTTGTCAAAACGACTCTGACCTTGAACAAAGCAAGCCTCATACTCGAACCATCAAAGGAGTATCAATTACTTGCATCTACCTCGAACGACTCTTGTGTTACCTATAAGAGTAGCAAAAAAAGCATTGCAACGATTGATGAGAATGGTATGATTACTGCCATAAAGCCAGGAGAAACCATAATCACTGCAACTGCAAATTCAACGAAAGCAACTTGTAAGGTCGTAGTAAAACCACCAACCCTTCAACTCAACCAATCCAGCATAACCTTATTTCGTAACGGTACTTATCTCTTAAAGGCTACCGTTTCCAACCAAGCCATACCAACTTATAAGTCTAGCCATAAAAGTGTTGCAACTATTGATGCACAAGGTAGAATCACTGCGATCAAACACGGCACATCAACGATTACTGCTACGGTCAATGGTAGTAAAGCTACTTGTATCGTTACAGTCAAACAGCCTACGATTACTTTATCTAATACTGAGCTTTCCCTCATCGTTGGGCAACAACATACGTTAAACGCTAATGTCTCTTCTGGTAACCAGCCAAGCTTTCAATCAAGTAATCGTTCCATCGTCACTGTAGATTCGAATGGTCTTTTAACCCCCAAAAAGCAAGGCAGTGCTTATATAACCGTCTCAGAGGATGGTGTAAAAACAAAATGTAAGGTGACAGTCAGCACCGCCACCTTACAAAAGTAAATCAATTATGTTCGGAATAATGTTACAAGAACTTTGAGCCTAGACTCAAAAACATGAACACATTACCAATTCATCATGTACGAATTAATCAAAAATTCTCCAAGCCACAATAAAGTTAGAACTCCACCAAGAACCTAGTTCACGATAAACGATTTTACCACTACTTGAGGAGGCATCGATTACCATACCATTGCCCGCCGCAATTCCTACATGGCCTCGAACTACTACGATATCTCCTGCCTTGATATTAGAGAAGCTTGAGATTCTCTTATATTTTCCAACATTTCTCCAACCACTTGAGGTTAGATAACTTTGCTTCACACCAATCTGATTTAAGCACCAGTAAACAAAACCAGAACAGTCAAAGGAATTTGGTCCCTTTGCACCATATACATAAGGCTTACCAAGTTTTGATTTGGCAACGCTAATTAAGGAACTAACACTTGCAGACATACTACCACTGTTAGAGGACGTATTGCTGTTACTTGTGTTTCCTGAACTATTGGAATTGTTCGAGCTTTGATTCGAACTACTTTGATTCGAGCTTTGATTTGAGCTACTTTGGTTATTCGAAGATTGACTACTTTGTGTATTGCTAGAAGTTCCAGAAGAAGCTTTCACAACATCAGAGCTTGTCAATTTGGACATCGTACGAACACCAACATTACCATCTGCACCAAGTCCATTATTTCTCTGGAAGGATTTCACTGCCGCTTCAGTAGCATCACCAAAATATCCAGTATTACTTCCTGAAGTTAAGTAACCATATTTAATCAACAGTTCTTGTACACGTTTCACGGTATCTCCACTATCACCAAGGATTAAACCATTTGAAACTGCACTTGAGCTATTCAAAACGTCTCTTGTGGATGGTCCTAAATATCCATCAACAACCAAGTCATTTCTAGATTGGAACTGCTTCACAGCAGCCATCGTATCATTTCCATACGTACCATCTGGTGTGGTTGTTAAGTAACCAAGTTCTTTTAATCTTTCTTGAGCTGCAAGAACGATATCACTCTTTTCACCGTAAGATATTAAGTTAGGCTTTGCCTCTCCACTATACAGTAATTCCGTAGTCATGATTCCAACTTTACCATCCGCAGAAAGACCATTATTTTCTTGCATTTTCTTTACTGCAGCTTCCGTTACATCACCAAAATATCCTGTAACTTGATCTGCTGTTGCAAGATATCCCATCTCATACAGACGTGTCTGGATACGTTTGATATCACTACCTTCCATCCCCAATTTCGCTGTATATTTCTTAGCATCCTCGGATAATAACATTTCCTTTGTATCTGGTCCGATGATACCATCCTGTTTTAAATCATTTTGACGTTGGAACATCTTAACAGATTCGGAAGTGATACTACCATAATAATTGGTTGGTTCTGCGTAATCCATGAAGCCAAGGTCCATTAATCGTTGCTGAATCTCAGCAACCGAACTATGAACTACACCTACAGTATAAAACTTAGGAGCTGGTTCTTCCTCTGGCTCCTCTTCTTTTTCATTCTCAATGTCTTCTTCTGGTGTTGTTACTTCTTCACCCTCTGTTGCATCCAAAGCTAAGTTCTCTTCCACATTCTCATGTGCTATCGTAGAATCTTCAGCTTCCATACTTAATAGGTGACTTACTCCTTCTTCCTCAGGATTGTCCACCGTCTCGCCATCCGATGTTGTTGTATCCTCTTTTGCATATGGATTATCAGCACTTAATATGTTAGGCACTACCTCGTTCGTAGCATTCTCTTCACTTCTTGCAATATTTAGAATGTCATATGCTAATTCATTCATATCTACATTTTCTACAGTTTCAACGTGATTGACCGTTTGTGCTGAACTACCTTTTTCATTGCTAGGCACAACAACCGCTATCATCAAACCACATACGGTTACCGTTGCTATGATATGTAGCTTCGTTTTTTTCCATATTGGCGTCATATTAGTTTCAATCCCTTCTTTGGCTTATAGTTTCTTTTTATTTCTATATCTTCTTCTATGTTTTCCCATATTTTCCTACGTAATGGTATGTTTCTGGTATTTATTGGGTTTGTTTCATTTATTTCAAGCCCTTTTACAATTATATCACAAAAATGTGTCTAAATTGTGACATAAATGTTTATTTTTTTTCAATATTTGTGTTTTTAATTTCTTATAAGATGAGTTGTTGTCTAATTTCATTCTAGGATTCAGCAAAATACAGATAACAGAAAAATACAAATATATTGACAATTATGTTTTTAATCAGTATATTTAGTTAGCATATTAAATTTGGGAAGAGGTGTATTATGTGGTTTTTATTTGCTCTACTTACAACCCTCGCATGGGGTACAGCAGATTTGTTTTATAAGAAGGGTTCCGATAGCAATGATAAATACAGCCATATTAAGATAGTAATTATGGTTGGTCTCGTTATGGGTATCCACGGGTTTGGGTATATGATCACAAAACAAATTAATTTTTCTCCATACCAAATGCTAAGATATTTGCCAGTTTCCTTATGTTATATTATCTCAATGGTATTTGGCTACATTGGTCTTCGATACATCGAGTTATCGATTTCCTCTCCGATTCAGAATTCCTCTGGAGCGGTAACAGCAATCTTGCTTTTCATCTTCTTTCGTCAAAAGATCTCGTTCCCTGCATTTCTAGCGATTGTTATTATATCTCTTGGTATCCTTGGAATCGCTATTCTAGAAAAGAAAAAAGAGGATGAGATTTTAAGATTAGAAAACCAAACCGTAGATCCAAAATATAAAATCGGATTCCTAGCAATTATATTTCCAATCTTATATTGTATCATTGATGGATTGGGAAGCTTTGCAGATGGAATATACTTAGATGAATTACAATTAATCAGTGAGACTGATGCTTTGCTTGCCTATGAATTTACGTTCTTTCTATGTGCAGTGATTGCTTTTATTTACTTTAGAGTAGTGAAAAAGCAAAAGTTTCATATCATCAAAGAACGTGATAAAGGCTATGCTGCAATCTTTGAAACCATTGGTCAATTCTTTTATGTATTTGCAATGTCAGGTAGTGCTATTATCGCTGCACCTTTGATTTCTGCATACAGTGTAGTATCTGTTATATTGTCACGTATTTTCTTAAAAGAAAAGCTGTCCAAGAAATATTATATTGTTATCCTCTTTGTTATCTTCGGTATTGCATTACTTGGATTATCAGAGGAACTTTAAACTTAAAAAGGGGGTTTCGCAGCTTGAATGCTGCGAAACCCCCTTTAGTTGTACTACAATGTTTAGCGTAATTCTTTTTGCTCTTTGATGAATTCTTCCATAATCTTTGCCGCTGTACCAACAAGGTCTACACATGGTCTTTTTTTATAGTACTCCACCGTACGTTGCTCTGGTACTGGGCTCTCCTTCTGTGTTCCTAAGCCCAATAATTCTCTACATATAATGGAATGATTCTCTTGCTCAAATCGCTTTGCAAGTTCTTGAATTCTAGTATAATGCTCTGCTTTTAATTCATGATTCTTCGTATCCGTATAGCCATATAGCAATCCACAGACCATGAACATTCCAGTAACTGCTCCGCAGACCTCTCTAAGTCTACCCATTCCACCCCCAAAAGAGGAACTGATGCGCAATGCTATCTCAGAATCCATTCCATATTCATCGCAGAACGCTAAAAACACAGATTGTGAACAATTATACCCCTCTTTAAAGTATTCCATTGCTAATTTTGCATGATCTACTTCCTTCACAATTCCCATCACTCATTACCTCTACTCTTAATCATTTTTACTTGCACCTTTTCTTATAATGATAAAGAATTCCTTGAGAATGTCAATCCATATGTAAAAGTAATGTTTTCCTATCGCTCAATGATCTGTTCTTCCTTTAATACCATTTCTATACGAGAGAAGGCCAACTCTAGAATACTGCGAGGGCAAGCCACATTAATTCTTTGAAAACCTTCCCCTGAGGCTCCAAACATAGTTCCCTCATCCAACCATAGACGAGCTTTCTCTACAAGCAATCTACGAATTGTTTCCTCAGACTTTTTTAATCCACGAAAATCGAGCCATAAAAGATAAGTGCCTTCTGGCTCTATTAATTGAATTTGAGGAATTCTTTCTTTTAGAAACGTACGAACAAAATCAATGTTTTCTTGAATGTATGTAAGCACGTCTATAAACCATGGCTCACCAGCTTCATAAGCTGTCGCACAGGCAACTAAGCCCATCGTATTGAGCTGACTATAACCTGTCGTCGCAATTTGTTTTTTTAATTGATGTCTCAATTTGGAATTTGGTACAAAGATATTGGAAACTTGAAGACCTGCTAAATTAAAGGTTTTACTTGGTGAGGTACATACAATGACCTGATCTCTGATCACCTTACAAAGATTCGCAAAAACATGATGCTTATGCCCTGGAAATACAAAATCATGGTGAATTTCATCACTAACAACGATCACTTGATGCCTGATGCAAATCCTTGCAAGCTCATCTAATTCCTCATGAGTCCAAACTCTCCCAACAGGATTATGAGGACTACAAAAAATAAATAACTTGATTTTATTCTTTATAATCTTTTGCTCCAAATCCTGAAAATCGATCGAATAACGTCCATTCTTAGTAAGCACTAAGGTATTATCTACTTCAATCCTTTTGTTATCCCTGATCACTTCACCAAAGGGATAGTAAACTGGACGCTGTATAAGAACAGCATCCCCTTCCTTCGTGAATGCTTGGATTGCCATAGCGATTGCAAACACAACCCCTGGCGTTTTCACTAACCAGTTAGGTTCAACATCCCAATCATGTCTTTGCTTCATCCATTTCTTTATCGGTTCAAAATAGCCCTCTATCACTTCTGTATAACCAAAGATTCCATGTTCCACACGTTGGCACATAGCGTCTAAGATTGGTTTTGCGGTTTGAAAATCCATATCAGCTACCCACAGTGGTAACACATCAGCAGGAAGACCCTTACGAGTAGCAAAATCATATTTTAAACTATTTGTATGCTTACGATCAATTATTTGATCGAGAGAATTCTTTCTTAAATCCATTCCATACTCCCTTCTACTATCATGTCTCCTTCCTTTTCATTTTTATGAAAGACTCTATCTAATTCCTTGATGAGATCCTTACTATCTTCAATACCAATGGAAAGACGAAGGATACGCTCATTGATTCCATTCTTCTTGCGTACCTCTACAGGCACCTCAGCATGAGTCTGTGTAATTGGATATGTAATTAACGTCTCAACTCCACCAAGACTCTCCGCAAAATGAATCAATCTAACTTCCTTTAAGATGGATAAGGCAAGCTCTACAGAGCTTACTTCAATTGTTATCATCCCTCCGAAGCCTCTTGCTTGACGTTTACAGACTTCATAATCTTTGCTTTCTTTGATTCCTGGATAGTATACTTTTTTTACATTCTTTTGCTGTAAAAGCCAGAATACAATTTCCTTAGCATTTTGTTCGATTCGCTCCATTCGAAGCGCTAAGGTTTTGATCCCTCTTAGAATTAGCCAGCTATCGAAAGGTGCTAGCCCTGCACCAATTGTTTTACTAATAAATCGAAGCTGCTGTGCAATGAAGTGACTCGAAGTAATTGCAAAGCCTGCAATCGTATCATTATGGCCACCAAGATACTTCGTGCCACTATGGACCACGATATCAGCTCCCAACTCCAATGGATTTTGAAAATAAGGAGATAGAAAGGTATTATCAACGATCAAATATAAGCTATGCTTCTTCGCTATCTGAGCTGTTTTTCTAATATCAATCACGTTCATCATCGGATTGGTTGGAGTTTCGATAAAAATGGCTTTTGTATTGGCTGTAATATAGGATTCTAGGTCTTCTAACTCAAAATCAACTTCACTCATTGTAATACCATTCTTTTTACTTATATGTGTAAAAAAGCGAATGCTTCCACCATATAAATCGCAATCTGTAATGAGATGATCACCTGGTGCAAAAAGCTCCATAACGGCTGAGATTGCAGCCATTCCACTTGAAAAAGCGATTGCGTCTACCCCCTTTTCTAACGAGGTAATGACATGTTCTAACTGTTCTCTCGTTGGATTTTGTAGTCTCGAATAATCATATCCAGTCCCTTCTCCAACACCAAAATGTGCAAAGGTTGCACTTTGATAAATTGGAAAACTGAGTGCTCCTGACTGATCACATGTTAGTTTTTTCCCATTTCCATAAATACATTTTGTTGCAATCTGATACTCCATCACAGCCACCATCTCTTTCCTTCTATCTTCTAAGATTATTATACTAATTTCTGTAGCGATAGGTATTACATAGATTGAATGACTGGTTATAGGAAGAATGAATAACCACGCTTATCTCATTACTTTATGCTGATATTTTTTCAATTCTTCAATATACATCTCTCCCAAGCTACTGAGCGGTAATTTCTTCTTTTTAATATATCCGATCACCATTTGCTCTTGTGTCTCTAAGGGTACTGCTGTATAATGATCACCGTTGAGTTCTTCACATATAATTCCGGAACAAAGCGTATAGCCGTGAAGCCCTACCATCAGATTCAACATAGTTGCCCGGTCATCTGCCTTAATCATTTTGCTATGTACATTCGTACTAAAAACCTCTTCTGCAAAATAGAAAGAATTATAATCTCCTTGCTCAAATGTCAAGCATGGATACTCCTGCAAAGCTTCAAAGGAAATCGAAGTCTTGCAGGCAAGAGGATGGTCCTTACTCAGATAAACATAAATATCACATGAGAACAATGGAATAAATTCAAGCTCATTTTCAAAGAAAATCTTATTGAGCACCTTTTGGTTGAACTCATTTTGGTACAATACACCAACTTCACTCTTTTGATTCTTCACATTTTGTATGACCTCATAAGTTTTTGTTTCATGTATTGCAAATTCATATTCCTCCATACCAATTTCTTTTACCAATGATATAAATGATTGTACTGCAAAGGTGTAATGTTGCATAGAAACACTGAACTTCTTTTTTGAAGTCTTTTTTTCAAGATACCGTTCTTCAATTAATCGATAATGCTCTAGCATTTGTCTTGCATATCCTAAAAACTCTTCCCCCTGTGAAGTCATCACAACCCCTCGGTTGGAGCGCGAAAAAAGTACAATTCCGATTTCTTTTTCCAACTCCTTGATACTGCTTGATAAGCTTGGCTGTGAGATGAATAACTTCGCAGCTGCTTGATTCATCGATTTTTGGTTTGCAATACAAACGACATATTCTAACTGTTGTAATGTCATTGTTCTCCTTTCCCAACTCTATTCGTTGATAGCCATAGTTACTCTATATTGGTATCCTTAGATACTCTATTATATTAGTAGGAATTACTTAGAAACAATCATATTACGATATTCTTTGGATTGCAATACCATTTTTTTAATTTTTTTCCATCTTTAGTCAAAAAAAGGGCGGTTGAGTGATACGACTTAGTCCAATATAGATACCCAATCGTATCTATATTAGACCTAATCATGTCAAACGACAGCCCCTTGTTTCATTAAAGTACACGTCATCTTAGAACTGGATAACACTTTCACCCAAAAATGAAATGTACGATCCGTTATTAACTTTTTATTTATTTGGCAATCCCATACGTTTGATTCACATCTTGAACAAACAGAATCCCTTTTCCTGGTTCAGCAATGTTAAGCTCCTCACGAATTGCGTTCACGATTGCTTCTGTCATTTCAAGTTCAGAAAGAATCAATACAATCTCTTTCTCTGGTTCAATATCCATATGAAATACTTTACTTGTCTCATAAATACCAGACCCTCTACCATTGATAATGGTACCACCTTTGGATCCTGCTTTTCTTGCAGCATCAATGACATCCTCAGCTTTTCCTTTATCTACGATTGTTGTTATCACTTGATACTTCATGCTCTCGTCCTTTCTTTCTACCTCACTCTTTTGACTGATATCAAATTTGGTTCCGATGGATGTTCCAATCGAAGTAGTAAATGCAATACCATGGTTTGGTTTACAAAACTTAAATTCTTCATTTAATTTTTCCAATGCCTGATAAGCAACCTCTTTCTCGGCAACCATATATACAATTTCTTTTCTGATATCTGAAAGCCCTAGATAATCCCATAACTTATTGTTCACGGTACCTCGTGCTAATGCGATGGACCCACCATGAACCCCATAGGATATTGCCTTTTTTAGTACTTTACTTCCCATACCAAAATTAACAATCATACTAATCAATTCAAATTCTACATTATTCATTATTAAGCCCTACTTTCCTAGACTTTAGTTTAAAAATCAAACCTAAGATCTGTAATGCAATTAATGGTGCCATCGCTACCATTGCAATCATACCAAAACCATCCACTAATACATTAGCTCCCTCGATTGCATCTGCTGCTCCTTGTGCATAAGCTAAGATAAAGGTAGCTGTCATTGGTCCTGAAGCAACACCACCAGAATCAAATGCGATACCAACAAATAATTTTGGTGCAAAGAATGTTAACCCAATCGTGATCAAATATCCTGGTAAAAGGTATTGCCATAATTGAAGTTCTGGAATTAGAATACGTACCATAGATAAGGCTACTGCAACACCAACACCAAGCGCTAAGCTAACCATAACAACACTTCGTTTTACATATCTACTTGTAACATCCTCAATTTGATGTGTTAATACATAAACTGCTGGTTCTGCAAGTATGGTAACAATACCTAGAATAAATCCAATGATGACAACATAAGCTTTGTTGTCCAATGAAGCAACACTGTATCCGACTACAGTACCAACCTCCATAAAGCCAGCGTTAACACCAACTAAGAATAGCACCAAACCAATAAAGGTATAAATAACTCCAAATAGAATTTTTCTTACATCTCGTTTGTGTAGTTTGAGTGAGAAAAACTGAGCAAGTAAAAATACAATTACAATTGGGGCTAAGGCAATAATAATCTCTTTTGCCATTTTAGGTAACTGTTTTATAAAAGGTGATAGAATGGAATTAGAGTACACTTCCTGTTCTATGCTACCTGTGATTTCGTTTGTTTTTAATAGGATACTCATAATCATTACGAATAAAATTGCTCCGGTGGAAGCGATTGATACCAATCCGAAACTATCCTTTTCAGATGCCTTACTATCCTTTTTTAGTTTTGATACACCAGTCGCAAGTGCTAATATAAATGGAACCGTCAAGGCTCCTGTCGTTGCTCCAGAGGCATCAAAGGAAATTGCCAAAAATTCACGAGATGTGAAGATCGCAAGTATGAAAATAATACTATATA
>JAEZKD010000204.1 GCA_023415655.1 Bacillota bacterium
TGTGCTGAACCTGTTCCTTGATTAAGTTCATGGCGTTCCCCTTCTTCGCCGCTCGCGCTTCAAAAAGCGTCTTGCCGGCAGATATCTAGTATAGCACAGGAATGTTAAGAACCTTCCGATTCTCCTCAAAGCAAGTATTCCCAAAATGCAGGAAACAATTCCTCATGGTGGGAACGCGGGTTCGTCCCTCCAAGATTACACGGATTGCGCGCTCCCCTCATGAATCTGCCCGCGAGCCAAGTTCAGAAATGGGTAGTATAAACTCATCCAGGTTCAGTATCGATACCTCATCATAACCAAGCTTGAACGAGTATTAGCTGGATACTGTTAATTACAGCGTGCAAAAGCGGTTGATCTATGAGGTTGAAAGAGCGAACCTTGTCACTTTATAACACACGGGGAAAAGGAGAATATTTATGAGAAAATTCTTATCTTGATTCTTTGTGCTGGCATTCGCTCTGATTCTTGTACCGGGAATGTCACGCATTCATCCAACATAATGGCATTAGCAATCACTTCTTCTTGCGTTGTGGTACATTGGGTTTGGGTGCAGGCTCAAAATTCCACTCGTTTTCATGGATATCTCGATTATAACTTTGGTGTAAATCAACATACATCGTAGTTGCTTTGATATACTGACTCAAAATCAACACCATGTCACTATTTGATGGGAGTACATTGTCATCGAGAACATCCAGAAATGCAAATACATCGTCTTCTTTCATAAGTTGCTTCAGAGGTATTAGTATTCGGTTAATAGCTTTTACTTTGTATGCATTCAATAATGAGTCCGGCTTTTTCTTCGATAGTTCCTGCATTTCGTGGTATATGGCTGCAAGAAGCGGTTGCAACATAAGGTATGTATCAACATCACGCTGCGTTATGTATTTACCCATTAATACCACTCCTAATCTAAACTTAGTTCTGGACGGCTCGTCTCCACGCCCCATTTATAATCACTAACATTCCATATATATCGGCCTCCTTCCATCTTCACGTTATCACGCTTCAATCTCTCCAAACAACTAATATACTGCGAAACTACAAGAACCACATCGCTGTTTGATGGAATGTCATCCGAGTCAAATAGTTCAAAATTCTTAAAAGGTTTCTGCTCTATTCCAAGCAAAGAATTTGCCTCGCTTAATAATTGGTTGACAAACCCCAGTTTGAACTTGTTAATGGCACTGTCAGGAGACTTCTTTGAAAGAACCCCTAATTCGTTATATATTCCATGAATTTGAATATCCAACTTCTCGTATCTCTCGACTTCCGCCTTATTCATGCCATCCTCCATCCACGATCACGCAGGACACATCCGCATAAATTCTACGTATTTCTTTTTAACAACTTCTATTGGATCTCTTTGTTTCGACTCGAATACATCAACCATCAATTTTAAGTCTTCATCCGTTATGCATATAATACATTTCCTTTGGCCAGCCCACAGGTCAACAATATTCTTCACTATTCTCCTGTCAATGGCGTTTCTCGTTAGGAGTACTCCGAACTTCCCAAATTGATCCGACAAATATCTGTTTATTTGGTTCACGTGGTCCCTTGACACCTCGGTAACATTCTTCATTTCGAATACCACTTGCTTACAATTGTAATCTTTGTATATATCGGCAAGAAATGGATACGTTCGATTGTTGTAAAAAATCAAATCTCTAATCTGCGTTCCGGAATCGATTCTACTTTGTGATTGAGCAAAATCCAGATGTGGATACATGAGCGATTACATAAGCCTTGCGCAATTGTCCTCATACTTTTTGTCAGCGTTGTTCGTCTTGCCGATCGGTAGATTAGTAATTGTATCCAAGCATTTTTTTGCTGATGTAACTGGTATTTGCTTAAACATCGGATCATTTTTACAATCAGATTTTGCTCTTTCTCTCGACGCGACAAACGCCGATACCATATCATAGTGGTTGCGGTTATAATTTAGTACGTGAGCCTTTTCGAGATCATTTTCTGATCCTTCTACAATAAATGCATTCTTAAAGTAATCCTCATAATTGATCCAAGGCGTATATCGAAGCCATCTTTTTGGTACAAGAATGATCGGCTCTGATTCTTCCGGATTATATGGTAGCTTGACACTTTCAAAGTCAAATTTGCTACTTTTCACGTCGAATACCGGAAAATGGTGGAATTCACGTGTAGGTATGTTGTGTTTTATGCATTGATCTTGCGTAAAATCTATTAGAAACGACTTGACTAAGTTGCACGAAATATCACTTACTCTGTCTTTTGATATGAAATTGACATACAGCTGAATCTCTTCGAGATGCGAAAATCCTCTCATTTTAACCTGAGGAATCGAGGAAAAAAGCTCAAGCACCTCATGTGCAGTCTCAGCAGATATTCTCAAGCCTTTTTTTGTTTTCCCATTCCCCAATCCAACTTCGCTACACTCGGATAATTCGATTAGTGATTTGCTTGCCCTTGCATTATCATCGAGTGACATTCTACCTAGTTGATTAAAAGCGCTTATGAGAAAAAAGTGGAGCGCATTGTCTTGCTGTGATGGGGATTTCCATAGAAGAAATGGATCTAGATATAATGGGATATCTTCGTCCAAAAAAGGTATAGCAAAGTCAACCTCCTCTTGAGTAATTGGTATATCAAAATAGTCAATTAGCCTTGGACGGATTATTGCCATCTGCGTACATCCTTGTTAACAAAGTACCTAATATTGAATAATCGTAGGCTACAATCCCATTGTCTTCTGAGCGTTTTGATGACCTCGGCACCTTGCCCCCCCCGCTTTAATATATTATAACAATATTCGTCCACAAAAGCTAGTGATATAGCAGCCCTTTTTGTAACTTATCTTTATCAGGATAGTTATGCGCATTACTCTTCCGTTTTTGGGTGCGCAAAACCATACTATTGCGAACCTAAGGGGCACGAAGGAACTTTTTTCCTCGTACCCCTTGACAAGATATGATAGAAATATATTCACAACCTGGAGTATACGTATGTTTAGGAAGCAGGAGGGCTTTGTGTTCCTAAATGTCTTCTATCTTAGTTGCTTCTGGGGTTCGGGGCTGGGCTTCGGGCAGCTTCAGTTCGTCATCCGCCTTCGCCTCTCCCCCGCCCTCTAGCTTTTCACGCAGCGCGTCCACATCCGAGGTGGTGATGGCCATCAGGTCGTCGCGGGTGGGGTTTTCCAGGGTGGAGAGGCGGTTGGCCTGCTGCACCAGCACTCGCTCAAACACGTTGCGCACGCCGCGAGCGTTGCCGAAGGAGATGGAGTTGGTATTGGTTTCGTCGATGAGCGCCTTCACGGCCTCCTTCGCATCCTCCGCCAGCACGTACTGGTTCTTCTTGCACTGGGACTCGAAGATCAGCATCATCTCATCCAGCGAATAGTCGTCAAAGTGCAGGTAGCGGTTGAAGCGGGACTCAAGGCCGGGGTTGGAGTGGATGAACGTGTCCATCAGGCCGTCGTAGCCCGCGACGATCACCACCAGGTCGTCCCGGTGGTCCTCCATGGCTTTGAGGAGGGTATCGATGGCCTCCTGCCCGA
>JAEZKD010000249.1 GCA_023415655.1 Bacillota bacterium
ATACGTACCTGTTCCGGGCATAACCAAGTTGGGAACAAGCCAGCATATTTTTCAATCAACCAAGCAAGGGTACGTTCATAGCATCCCATACTTGTTCTATGAATGATGTAAGGACGCTTCTTTTCACCGTTTGCATCGATGTATGTCATATCAAAGCGCTCAGCTAAGAACATATCTAACTGAATGGTAATCATTGTATCCTCTTTGCCATATACGTTCTTTGCCTGAATATCAAGCTTAGGACCATAAAAAGCTGCTTCTCCTTCTTCTTCTGTAAAGTCGATACCAATATGATTTAAAATGGTACGCATCATATCTTGAACCTGATTCCAAGTTTCTTCTGTTCCAAGATATTTTTCCTTGTTGTTTGGATCCCATTTGGATAAACGGTAAGTTACGTCATCCTGTAATCCTAAAGTAGTTAAGCAATATTTTGCTAAATCTACACAGCCTTTAAATTCTTCCTCAATCTGCTCTGGTGTTACAATTAAGTGTCCTTCCGAGATTGTAAACTGACGAACTCTTGTTAAACCATGCATCTCTCCGGAATCCTCATTACGGAATAAAGTAGATGTTTCACCATAACGGCAAGGAAGATCACGGTAGCTCTTTTGACTTTGTTTGTAAACATAATATTGGAATGGACAAGTCATTGGACGAAGTGCAAATACTTCTGCTTTTTCATCTTCTTCATCCCCAAGAACAAACATACCTTCTTTGTAATGAGCCCAGTGGTCAGAAATAATATATAAATCCTTCTTTGCCATCAATGGAGTCTTAGTTCTCATATATCCGCGTTTTTCTTCTTCATCCTCAATCCATCGTTGAAGAGTCTGAATCATCTTCGCACCTTTTGGCATTAACAATGGAAGTCCCTGTCCGATGACATCTACTGTTGCAAATAATTCCATCTCACGACCTAATTTGTTATGGTCACGTTTCTTAATCTCTTCCAGATAAACAAGATACTCTTCCAATTCACTATTCTTTGTAAAAGCAGTACCATAGACACGAGCAAGCATCTTATTTTTCTCACTGCCTCTCCAGTAAGCACCAGAAGAATTAATTAACTTGATTGCTTTTAGATTCTTTGTACTCATTAAGTGAGGTCCTGCACAAAGATCCACGAAATCACCTTGGCGATAGAAGGAAATCACTGCATCCTCTGGAAGATCACGAATCAATTCTACTTTATATGGTTCTTCTTTTTCTTCCATAAATTTGATTGCTTCTTCTCTCGGTAATGTAAATCTCTCAATTTCCTTACCTTCCTTGATGATTTTTTTCATCTCTTTTTCAATCTCATCCAAGGCTGCACGGTCTAGGGAATCAATGTCAAAGTCATAATAAAATCCAGTATCAATCGCTGGTCCGATTGCTAGTTTAGCATTTGGATAAAGACGTTTCACTGCTTCTGCAAGTACATGAGATGCTGTATGGCGATAAGCTGCCTTACCAGCTGGGTCATTGAAGGTTAAGATACTCAATTCTACATCCTCATCAATGATAGTACGTAAGTCAACAACCTTACCATTTACCTCAGCCGCACATGCCATACGTGCTAAGCCTTCACTGATATCTTTCGCAATATCATAAGCACTCATTGGGCTTTGATATTCTTTGCATGATCCATCTTTTAATGTAATCTTCATAATTATCATCCTTTCTAGAAAATAAAACTAAAATTTAAAATAAAAACAAAAAAAGCTCATCTCTTTCGAAATACCTGCTGGTATCGAAAGGGACGAGCATCGCTCGCGGTTCCACCCTCTTTGGATTATAGTTCCCTACTTCATTGGATGATAACGGTATCACCGGACCGGATTAGGGCCACTCCGAGTTAGTTTTCAATTACTTCTGTGTTAGAACGTTCTCAGCTATTCGTTCCTCTCTGTAACACTCCACAATTTACTCTTCTCATCAACGCATTCTATTATATCAGGCATTCAAAGATTGCTTTTATGTCGATTATATCACTAATCACTGTTATGTCAAGTCTGTTTCCAACACATTCCTTTTATTCTTCGATAGAAACTTCGATTTCCATTACATAATCGTCCATTACATAGCCTTCTCCGATGTCAGTAACCTGAGTTCCCATGATTTGAAACCCTTTCTTTTTATAAATCGCAACACTATCCTCATTGTATCGATTCACTGTTAGATAGATTGCTTTTAAACGTCGGCTTTTGCATATGTCAATAATTTGTTCAAATACTTCTGAAGCATACCCTTTTCCTCGATGCTCCTTTTTTATGTAAAGCTTACTTAAAAATAATTTATCTGCATCCTTACGGAAGCCAGTATAACCTATCTCTTCGCCCAAAACCGTTATAAAATAATATTCATATCCCTGATTGATCATCTGCTTTGTCATAGCATCGACTGATTGAAATTCATCAATCATATAATCAATTTGGTCTTTCGCTAATATAGTTGCATAGTGTTGATGCCATATTTCATCAGCTAATGTAGCTAGTCTAATAATATCTGGCCCACTGTTGATTCGTTTCAAAATTACATTCAATTTTTTATTCCTCCGTTTTTTAACTAAGTAGTTTTTATACTACTGATTCAATCTTTAAGTTCTTTTGTTTGGATAAGTCAATAAACTCATTCCCAACCTTTACCACGGGTCTAGAAAGTGCATGTCGATTTAACATAATAACTTCACCTTGACTTTGATTGCTCAGTCTTACCGTATGATTGATGTAGATTTCTGCCACACGCTCCATCAATGGCATGGAAACATTCAAATCGTATTTTAGTTTCCCTTCCTGTTCAAACATCTCTAATACAGAAAATGGACAAATAGCTCCTCGATACACACGATTGCTCGTCATTGCATCGAAAACATCTGCTATTGCTGTGATCATCGCAAATGGATGAATCTCATCTCCCATTTTCCCAAAAGGATATCCCGTACCATCGTAACGTTCATGATGCATCAATGCTGATAAACGAATACGTGGATCAATATCCTGAGTCAATAACATCAAGTATCCTTGTTCTGGATGATCTTTTACTATCTCAAATTCTTCATGTGTCAATCGTTCTGGCTTACTCAATATTTCTTGTGGTACCGCAATCTTACCAACATCATGCATTAAACCACAAAGAGTTAAACAATCAATCTCGTCCTCCCCCATATGCAGCCATTGACCGAATAGGTTGCAGATCAAAGCAACATTGATTGAATGTGCTAGTGTCATCTCATCGTGTTCATGAACACTATAAAGTAGCTCAAACAAATGATACTTTCCTTTACCTTTTTGAATTATCTTTTTGATTCTATGTATTAGCTGCGTTTCACTCACTGGTTGATTGAATTGCAATACTTGATTCAAGCACTCCTTTAGTTCATCTAATACCTCACGATAGACAATATGAAAGGTCTGAAACTCGGTGCTCTTTTTTATCTTATCATAGTAACTATCACCGATACTGTCTTTTTCTTCTGGCTCATAAACATATAAATTTGAAACTGCATAAAACATTAATTTTGCTATTATATTCGGGTGCAATATATTATTTTTCGATAATATAAGTTGATCATTTTGAGAATATATATCACGTGCTGTTGTCATACCAGGTACTACTTGGCCAATCGGTATGTGAAGAATTTTTCTGTTGCTAAACTCTAAATCGTCGTCTTCCAAGATAAATTCCCCTTTCGCCCTATCTATTTTACTAACCCTTATGACTTCAATATGCTTTAAATCATATCATATTACATTTTATTCAACAAGGGGCGATAGCACTATTTTTCTATATTTCGACATTATTCTATTCCTCCTATTTCATTGATCTCTTTGCTTTCATGCTTCTTACTTTCAAAATACACAAACTTGTCAATTGCATCTAAAATATCTTTAAAAGTATCTCTTGGTGCAATCGTAACATATTCTTTTAAAAGTTGATTCAGCTTCTGCCCTTTATATCTTCCATAGAAAATGTCAAATAAGTTATGTCCACGCACATAGACTTTTATCAACTCAAAGTGTTTCTTTATATCCTCTTTGGAATTTATCTCAATTCCTGTCTTGTCAAGCATATTTTTTACACTTGACAAACGATACAGATACTCCTTGTATTTTGCATATAAGATATCAAAAAATTGGTCTTCATAGTCCAAGAGACCGATTTGTTTCATGATCTTAGGCTCTAAGAAATAGTTTTCAAACGAATAGTATTTTAGTATTAGTACATTACATTCTCTCACTCGAGGTAAATTGTTTTCATCAAACTTTTCACGGCTTTGATAATAGTGACAAAGGCTTCGTTTTAGTTCCTCAGCATCTTTTCCATCACCATCTCGGATCATTAAAAAGTTATCCTTCAAATACAATTTATTGATATATTTTAGATTCGCATACGTCTTAATATTGGTACAGGAATTCGTTGTAATGATAGCAACTCGAGATAACTCTCCATTTTCATCATACATTTCGGAATAGTAATGATTTAAAAGCAAAGGTAATCGGCTGGCATCTTGCTTTCCCTCAACGATAAATACAAAACTCACATTCATCAAGTCATTGGCAGTATATCCAAGATCATTTAGTATTTCATCAATATCCGTATGCTCTTTTACAGTCGTATCATAATTATCATCGAGTACGACTTGACGTATCTGCTTTGAATTAAAGTTAAACAACAAATTCGGTGAATGAGTCGAGAAGATTACTTGATTCTTTTTACTCAATCGATATAAAATTTCACTTGCTGTCTTCACTAACTGGGGATGCAGATAAATCTCTGGATCCTCAATCATAATAATACTAGGAATGCTCGTTTCTTGACTTGTATAGGCTTCCAATAAGGATAATATGTATATACTTTTGGTTCCCTCGCTCATCATGGAAAGAGAGCCTTCCATATTTCTTTCTTCATTTACTACCACTGTATTCATCTGAAACAGTGCATCAATATCAAACTTTACTTCATAACGAATGCTCTGTGCACGTTCTGAATTTTGCATAAAGTAGATGTTTAACTTTTCAAGAAAGGAATCTACATTCATATGATATAGCTTATGCTCCAAGAGTTTCGTTGTTTCTGCTATCGTTAGTTCAGAGGGACTCTTTTTATTGATAACACCAATACACTGAAAGCAGTTTTTACATTGTTTCATTGGATCGAATATACATGAGTCTTGACGTAATTCAGCTAACTCCTCCTCACCCTGAGACCAAAATATGTCTTTTTGAATCTCTTCTATGTTACGAGAATGATCGATAAAATGTATCTTCGGCAAAACCTTGATTATATGTTGATTGTTTTTACTAAAGTCATCTGAGTAACGAAAACCTCCGTTACGATTAGCTGTAAAGGTAAAAGATAGTAATCCATCTTGAAACGAAGGTAGTTTTTTTTGAAAATCGGCCATCCATGTTTCATAACGCTTATATTTACTTACGATTCCACGTCGATGAAACAGACGTAAATCCTCCTCCGTAAGTTCAAGTGTCATACCAATTTTGATATTACCCTCCTTCGAATAAAAATCAGTTTCCTTGATTTGATATTTATTGGTCACAGCTAAGATAGCATCTAGAATTACCGTCTTCCCTGTACTATTTTTCCCTACAATAATCAAGGCTTTGTCAATATTCATCATCTTCAATTCACGTATCGACTTAAAATTTTTAATCGAGATTTCACGTATCTGCATGATTTTCCTCCCGCTATCCTTGATTTCATTGCTTCTACTTACTATTTTACCATATTTTATGTAAAATGGAATAAATTTATGTAATAAAAGCAATTAATGGAAAAACTTATAAATAACAAAGGCTAATTCAATAAAAAAATGGACTCTCTCATCACTGACACCTAAGACTTATTACGTCTCTATTTTGTACATCGTAGCTAAGTAACAAAATAAAGTATTGAATAAGTCATAAATCAAATGATTTGATTGTCCATTTTAAATAAATCTAGTAAATTACTAATTTTGTTTCACAAAACTACGTGATTGAAGGTTACTCATTTGGTGATTTTAATTGTAACATCGATAATATTTCATTCTTAGAACGTAAGCCAACACTCTTTGTCACGACATCCCCTTGTTTAATTACTTGCAAGGTTGGAATACTCATAACTTTATGGTTCATCACTAGTTCAGGCTCTTCATCTACATTGATCTTGCAGATTTTAACATCATCACTTTCACTTGCAATCTGATCTAAGATTGGAGATAACATCTTGCATGGCATACACCAAGGTGCCCAATAATCCACTAAAACGGTACGTTCTTCTTTTAATACTTCCTCATCAAAGTTGTCTTTTGTTACATGTAAAATACTCATATGATATCCTCCTACTATGGAAGCTTTCATAGTTTCCTATCTTTTATAAGTAGTATAAATCCTCCCAACGTATTCTTCTGTAACAAAGTCACACTCTTACGATATTTTTTAAATATTTTTATATCATTAAAATAGGGCTGCAAGTCGTTTTATCCCCTCTTGAATGATCTCTTCCTCTGCATTCGTATAATTAAGTCGTAACGTTCTTACTGGCTGACCATGGGTATAGAATGGATTCCCTGGTACAAAGGCTACCTTTTTTTCCAATGCTTTATGAAAGAGATCCGCTGAATACATTCCCTCAGGTAGGGTTGCCCATAAAAACATCCCTCCTTCTGGCCTGGTAAATGTAACCTCCTTGGGTAAATGTGCTTCCATGGCACAAATCATTGCTGTACTCTGTCTCTGATAAAGCTTTTTGATTTGTTCGATATGCTCTCTAATATTATTGTGTTGCAGATAATCATAGATAACACACTGCGAAAAGTAGTTGCTATGTAGATCGGAAGCCTGCTTTGCTGTTACTAGATGACTCATCAATTCTTTATTTTTTGTACAAATCCATCCTATTCTCATTCCTGGAGTGATAATTTTAGAGATGGTACCTAATAAGACACTGTTCTCTACTCCAAAGGATGAGATATATGGAAGCTCCTCTCCAAAAAATCGCAACTCTCCATATGGATCATCCTCTATTAAGATCGTCTCATGTTGATTTATGATGCTTGCTACCTCTTTACGATTCTCAATCGAGTAAGTAATCCCCGATGGATTCTGAAAATTAGGTACCGTATATAAAATCTTTACCCTATTTTGATTCAATACATCATTCAAATTCTTGGTATTGAGTCCTTCCTTCGTCAACTCAACTCCTACAAAGTGAGGCTGATACATAGAAAAAGCTTGGATAGCACCTAGATACCCTGGTTCCTCTACTAAAATGTTGTCCTGTTCGTCAATCAATACTTTTCCAATCAAATCGAGCGCTTGCTGAGAACCTGTGGTGATTAGAATATCTTCCTTCGTAACTTTCAATTGATATCTTGACTCATATCGATTCGCAATCCATTCTCTTAATCCTTCATGCCCTTCAGTCGTTGCATACTGTAAGGCCTGATTTCCTTGGTGAAGCATAACCCGATTCATCGACTCCGTCAGTTCTTCTTTTGGAAATGAAATTGGATTCGGTAACCCTCCTGCAAATGAAATAATTTCAGGGTCTTGAATTACTTTTAATATCTCTCGAATAAATGATTTTTGAGTACTTAAAATACGGTTGGTATACAAACTCATAGAACTCCCTTCAACTAATACATTGGAATAATTTCGCTGTTTGCTATTGTCTCCTTGTGTTGCTTATTCGCAAGCTTTCTAACTTCTTCACAGAGGATACGTATTCCCACTTCAATTTCCTCCTCCTTTGGACAGGAAAAATTAAGTCGTATATATTCTTGCCCTTCTTCTCCTAAGAAAAAAGAATTACCTGGCATAAAAGAGACCTTTCTTATTAACGTCTGTTCTAACAATTGCATTGCCCTCACTCCCTGTGGGAGATGACACCATAGGTAAAGCCCTCCTTCAGGCTTAAAAAATTGTAATTCCGCTGGTGCATAGGTACTTAGTGCATCATACATCAGATCTCGTTTCTTATGATAACGACTACAGACACCCTCTAGATGGGTTTGCACATCTACTTTGCTATAATACCGTTCCACCAACCATTGTGAGATACTATTCGGATGAACATCCTCTCCTTGTCTTACTAGGGAACAGGTTTCAATGATTTTTTTATGAGCTACCATAAATCCAAGTCGGAGCCCAGGACTCACGGTCTTAGAAAAGGTCTTTATAAAAATGACATGCCCACTTGTATCTAGAGAGGCTAAGGATGGGAGCTTTTCCCCTTCATAATGAAAATCCCCATAGGCATCATCCTCCAGTATGATAATGTCATGCTTCAAAGCTAGTTCCACCAATTTTTTTCTTCGTTCTAGACTCATACAGACAGACGATGGATTTTGATAATTAGGCATCGTGTAAATCATCTTTGGATGATATCTCTTTAACAACTGCTCAAGCAAATCCATCCTCATTCCATCTCTATCAATTGGAATCTCCATGATTCTTGCTCCTGCTGCCTTTAAGCTTTGAAGACCTAGAAAATAGGAAGGAGCTTCTACTACCACAATGTCTCCTGGTTCAATTAGAATTCTTGCTGACAAATCAATTCCTTGCTGTGAGCCTGATAATACCATAACTTGCTCTGTTGTACATGGAATACCTCTCTTACGCATCAACCCTGCAAGTAAAGTTCTCAGTGATAAAAATCCACCAATCGGCGCCATCAATAATGCTTTGCAGTTTTGATTTGATTGAACCTCTTTTGCCAGATCCTCAAATGGAAGCATCGGTTCTTCCTCACGACTTGCAATCCCTAAACCAAAGGAAATAACATTGGATGCATCGATGAATGGCATAGTTTCTTGCAATAACAACGTATCAAAGGACTTAACCTGTACATTAAAAAGTTGATTCCAACAGGGTTCTTTTTGTACTGCTTGCACTTGCTCTGCTGCTAAGTGTTCCTTCCGATCTACTACAACTGTTTTACATCCAACTCTTGCCTCTATGTAGCCCTCTTGCTTTAATTTATCATAAGCATTCAAAACTGTACTTCGATTCACCTGAATGGAATCTGCTAGCTTCCTCTCTGGAGGTAGCTGCATTCCTGGCAATAATTCTTTGTTTCGAATTTGAGTTTTAATTTGCTCCGCAATTTGAACATAAACGGGCATTTTAATTTTCTTATCCAATATAATATCCATCGCACGCCTCCTAATATTTGGTTTATAGTAACAAAATTGGTTGGTAATATCAACAGCCAATTTGCTGATTGCACACCAACCAAATCTAAAAATATTTGATTCAACCTATGATTCCGATAAATTGGAGGTTATCTTGTGTCTAAAATCACCAACCAATTTTTTCTCACTATCCTCGTTTGAGCAACCAGCCAAAAGAATTCCCATAGTAATGATTGCCATAAAGAGACCAATCCGTTTGATTCTTAACATTATCTTCACTCTTCCTTTTCTCCTTGTCAATCCTGTGTTTTTCGTATATTTTTCCCCTTCTCCTTTTATTTTATACTCTTATTACAATCATAGTCACCTAGGATTTACAATTTTTTATAATTGAAATCATTCTCCTTCTTCGTTAAGCTTATCCGGTAGGATTTTCGCTAAATATAGGCTCTGTACATTCAGAGCTTACGAAATACACCTGACAAAAACATATCGAACAAGCATCTATTGTTGATTTCGATATTCCTAATGCACTTTCTATTCAAAGAATCTACAAAGGATAGCTTCTGTAATTCAGGGTAACTCATAGATCTAACTTCAATCGAAGTTTACGAAAGAAAGGAGTTGAACATGGAATATTTTATTTCTTTCTTGGAGGGCATCATAACTTTTGTTTCTCCTTGTCTACTTCCAATGCTACCTCTTTACATTACCTATATCGCAGGTCGTCCCACAGAACGTACGAAGAACTCTACCCTAATTTCTTCCTTAGGATTTGTAGCTGGATTCTCGACCACCTTTATCTTAATGGGTGCGTTGTCTGGAACCATTGGACGATTTTTGATTCGCTATCAGTCAACCATTCATATTATATCTGGGCTTATCATCATCATTTTTGGGCTTAGCTATCTTGGAGTTTTTCGAATCAAGCTATTCCAAGGGGGCAAACAATTTAACTTTTTAAGTAAACAAAAAGGATTTTTTCCTTCTGTTTTATTCGGTATGATTTTTTCTGTAGGCTGGACACCTTGCGTTGGTACTTTTCTCGGCTCTGCTCTCGTTATGGCCGCTCAGACACAAAGTGCCACAAAAGGAATTCTTATGTTATCGTTTTATTCTCTCGGACTTGGAATTCCATTTATTTTAAGTTCTGTACTAATCAATCAGTTAAAATCAACCTTTGACTTGATCAAACGTAACTATAAAATCATTAACGCTATCGCTGGTTCTCTCTTAATCTTAATTGGATGTTTGATGATCAGTGGTGTTTACCAGAGATTTATTTCAATGATTGCTTCGTACTAATCATTGACAAAGGAGATAACTTATGAAAAAGAAAAATATAATGATAATTACTCTAGGCTTAGTCGGTATGCTTGCTGGCTCTTCTTTCCTTTATCACTCACTTTCCAAGGATTACACAGAGGAAAGTCAATCGAATACCGAGCTGATACAAGAAGATTATGATCAAGAGGAAATGATTGTAAAAGACGCAAGGCAAGCAGAAAATCTAGAAAAAAATGAGCATTTTGAAGAAGAGAATTACGATTCCAATCCTTTCGAGTCAGACATACCTACGAATTCAGAATCAATGGAAAATACGCAAGAGATTACATCTAATGATGTAAATGCTTCTCTCTCAGGGAATTCAACAGCTAACTCAAAAGAAGAAACTACAATTACCAATGAATCCAGCAATTCTGTGAATAACAACTCCTCTTCGTCGGTTACTTCAACACCATCGAATGATTCCACACTTAACACACCTACACCAACCCATGTACCAACGATAACTGCAACCCCGATTCCAACAAAGGTTCCAACATATAATCCTGAACCAACAAAAGCTCCAACATTAATTCCTGAGCCAACAAAAGCTCCAATTGTTACGAATACAGCAGCTAATTTTACAGTTCAAGACTATAGTGGTAATAACGTAAGTCTTAGTAGCTTCTTTGGAAAACCAATCGTAATTAACTTCTGGGCTAGCTGGTGTGGTCCATGCAAATCAGAAATGCCTGCTTTCCAGTCCGTATATCAAGACTATAAAAATGATGTTGTCTTTTTAATGGTTAATATGGTAGATGGATACAGAGAAACAAAGGAAAATGGCTATAAGTATATCAAAGGTCAAGGGTTTACCTTCCCTGTATACTATGATGTGAAGCAAAGCGCTGCTTATGCGTATGGAATCACCTCCTATCCAACCACGTATTTTATAGATGCGAACGGGAATGTAGCTAATTATACCAAAGGCTCCATGTCTGAAAGTACACTTCGCCGTCAGGTTCAGTCCTTACTCCATTAATTTTACAAAAGAAATTTTTTAGCTTTTCATATTGACAATCATGGTAATAATTGTTATAGTGACCATGATATGAGTTTGTGATGACCATAAAAGTCATACAAACTCTACATATCAAAATGAATACGTATTGCTAGGGGAGCCATATGGCTGAGAAGTTTTATTACTGACCCTTATTACTTGATCCAGTTAGTACTGGCGTAAGGAAGCTACACATCCTCTTTTAGCAATCACAAAAAATGTTGAAAGGAGGATTTTTTTATGCTAGATTTTTTTGTAAAGAAAACAGCGGATGACTCATTTGCACTTACTACTACAGGAATTATAGCCTTATCTGGTATTTTTCTACTCATTCTCATCATAGCAATCTTTGGTTCCAATAAAGGTAAAAGCAGAAAAATTACTACCAAGCAACTCGTATTTTGCGCCATTGCTATGGCATTAGCGCTAGTAACTTCCTACATCGAGCTTTTTTCATTTCCCTTTGGTGGTTCCGTTACGCTATTAAGTATGGGCTTTGTTTGTATGATAGGCTATCTATATGGTCCGAGAATTAGTATTCCAGTAGCAATTGCATATGGTTTACTACAGTTTATTATTAAACCATATATCTATCATCCAGTTCAGGTGCTCTTTGATTATCCATTGGCATTTGGTGCTCTTGGCCTATCTGGCTTTTTTAATCAGAGTAAGAATGGACTAATAAAAGGCTATCTTCTTGGAATCGTTGGAAGATGGATTTTTTCCGCAGTCTCTGGTTATGTATTCTTCGCTGAATATGCTTGGAATGGTTGGAATCCACTCGCTTATACCTTAACTTATAATGGTGCCTATATCTATTCTGAAGCAGCAATTACAATTTTACTATTTGCGATTCCTGCAGTATCAAAAGCAATTGCTCAAGTGAAAAAAATGGCTCTGGAAGCCTAACTATATAATTTCATCTTTAAAGGTGTCTTAGAAGATATGAAAGGAATCTCCTTGCCAAGCGATTCCTTGCCCTATTTTTTAGGGCATTTTTAATTCATAGGAAACACAGTTTCCTATGAATTAAAAAAAGTGCTGTTACAATATGTGATTGTCTCTTTTTCGATTCAATCCAACATATGCAACAGCACCCATTATAATCTCTTATGCAGTGATTTCTTCTTTTCCATAAACTCTTTTATAACCACACTTTGGACATTCTACTTCTGTCCCGTTATCTTTCGTTTCTTTTCTAGTCAATAAAACAAAGACTTCGAGTGCATCACATATTGGGCAATAACGCTCAATGCCTTCTTGCAATGAATAATTGTTCATGTACCTCATACCTTTCTTAATAGCGTATACCGTTTATACTATCATGAAAAGGTAGCAAACTATAGTGGTAATATATAGTATGTATACCAAATGTATGTAGTAATTCTTGTATCAACAAATTCATGCTTTTTTACCACTCTGTTATCAATAGATTCCATCTGAGATATAATCATCTTCACTCGTTTGATCAGTTGAAAAGAGCAAGCAATCTCCTGCTAAGAAGGAAAAGGTAACCCCATTGATATCGGTCTTAGTATTTGCTCCTCCCTCCATTAGCCACATACTGCAATGATTTAAGTTTTGATAATTACCCTTATTGATATAACTGTAGCGAATTCCACTGCTATCCTCTGCAACGAGGTCAAAATTAGCAATCAGATAACCATCCTTCAACCAAAAATCCTCTTGATAATTAATCCCATGTTTTCTCATGTATTCTGATACATTACTTCCCTTTTTAACTACCTTCACACTACCTGGAAGGCTATAGTTAAAATAAAAGCTTTGTTTTTGCATTTGTAGTTCCTGTAACGTAGCCCCTTTACTTTGATACTGTTTTGCATACGTTAGATTAGAATACATACGAAACATGGAACCAACAGTTATTTTCCCATAGGTGTATAACTCACCCGATTTCTTTTTTAAATCATTAAGCGAAATACCATATATATTAGCAGTTGCTGTCAACTCTTCTTCGGGTATCGATAGCCCGATGTCCTTTACTTCAGCTGTTTTGACATTGTACTTATCAACACTACTTCCTACTTGAATCAAGGAATATTGTTTACCATCCACTTTCCCTTTATAGTACAAATCAACCTCGACACGATTCTTCCCTTCATGATCCACATAGAAAAATCTCGGTATCACTGAAAGCTTTGCATCCTTTTCTGCCATTTTATTGCCTGTGGTATGTACCACAAATCGCATCACATATCCAGCCCGTATCATCCCTTGATTGCTATACCTTGGATGGCTTCCTAGAAGCATTGGTAATGTATATTGATTTTTACGAGTCGTTAGATTACCATAGCTATCCTTAATTCCGATTGTATAATCATAAATAGCATTTTTGGAGTATTGATCTCTTCCCGTACCATTTGCTAATAAGGTTTGATCACTTCCAACCTTTAAAGCATCGCTATAAGCCAAATTTCGTTTTAATGTCACAGAACTCTCTTGTCGAAATACTTCCTGCCAAAGTGGATAATCATTCACATCATACATTGTGAGTCCATAGAATCTACCAGAAACCTCAATGGTAAAAGTCCCCGTTGCTACATATCGACTTTCGAAAGAATTCTTGGTTTCCTGCTGCTTTGATATCTGGGTCAACCCATTCTCCGCAACACTTCTAACTTGTACGATATAATTATCTTCTTTTACCCACATCGGCAAATAATATCGTTGTACTTGTGTCCCAATGCAATCCCAGGTTCGTGCTTTAATCAAAACATCATTTGATACCATATTATCGTTTCCAACATCTTTAAACATATCTACAGGGAATTCTACCTCATTCTGAGAAAT
>JAEZKD010000278.1 GCA_023415655.1 Bacillota bacterium
CATCGTTAATCATGCCCAATAAATGTTCCCTTTGGATTCTTAAGAAAATTCTTTCAGTTTCATTTCACTTAATCTATTATGAAAATCTAAAACTAATTTCCATAAGCTTGGTATCGACTCACCTTCAGTAAAACAAAAAGAAATTCCAATTTCTGCCTAATCACTTCGATGGATTCTCTCATGTATGAGAGAAATCTGCTTCGTATTATTATAAAAATCTTTTAGGTAATCCAAAGCTCCATATACTTCAAAACAAACACCATCAAATTGAATAAAATCAATCTTCAAAGCGTGTTCTTTACTTATAATTATTTCATAAAATATATGATTCAAATCAAAGCCTATATCCCCAATTCCTTCAATAGTTATTACAGGAATTGGATATTCTTCACTATACCACGGATTAACATTGATGGAAACGCCTTATTCTTTTTACAAACGAAATTCAGAGATCAACTCCACTAACATATTCGCACTTTCCTTTGCTGTTGCTGTATGCTCTTGTGCTTGGTTAGATTCCTTTGCAATCTCAATTGCTTTCAGATTAATATCACTTGTACCTTGTGCTCCTTCATTCGTTGCAATTGCAACTCCTGAGATTGCAGATGTAATATTTTCAATCGAAGCAAGTAGTTGTTCTGCTGTCGAGCTTAGGTCTGATACAACTTCTTCAATATTCAACGCATCTTGGCTATAGGCATTGGTTGCAGTAAGCATATGACTATAATCTTCCTGAACGTTTTCCGATACAAATTTCAAAATATTGTTCGCATTTTCTGAAAGATTATTTACTGATCTAGTTACAATTTTGCTCACTTCCTGAATCTGACTAGCTGTTACAGCGGAATTCTCTGCAAGCTTTTTAATTTCATCTGCAACGATTGCAAAACCTCTTCCTGCATCACCAGCTCGTGCAGCCTCAATCGAAGCATTGAGTGACAATAAATTGGTCTGATTTGTAATTTCTAAAATAGCTTTGGCCAAAGAATTAATCTGGACAACCTCTTTTGATTCTTCCAACGCCTTTTCAAGATTTTCCTTCACTTCATGAAATATAGTATCTGCTCTTTGTTGAGATTCCGTGAAGTTATCCTTTAATTGACGAGCACGTTGATTTATTTCATTTGCAGTATAGGAACTAGTCTTAGCTTTTTCTGTTATATTTTGCACTGCGTTATTTATTTCTACAATGGTTGCATTCACCTCTTGCGTAGAGGCGGCAGTTTCTTCCATCCCTGCAGAGATATCTTCCGTAGTTGCAGTAATTACTTTAACATAACCATTCAAAGTTTCAATGTTCCCATTTGCTACTTGAATGGAATTATCAATTTCGTACGCTTGTGTGGTGACTTCCGTTAAAGAAGTTCTGATTCTTTGAATAAAACTGTTCAAAGCTTCAGCCATTTCTTGTGTATCATCCCTGCTCTTAATATCAAAGTGAACTGTTAAGTCATTCTCCTTCTCCGCTTTCAATAAGCCCTTCTTCATAGTTCTAATTGGCTTTGCAATGTGCATGCTGAGGAAAATACTAAAAACAACCACGACAACAATAAATCCAGAAAGGTTAGCCGCTAGTACTTTGCGTGAATTTTTGGCAGTATCTCGAACCTGTTCTAAAAATGAATATACATCTGTTTCTTGTGCTGTAGATTCTTCATTCGTACTCCCTAGTTGCATTTCAATCATTTTCTCCGCATTTTTTTCATACTCTTTAAATTCTGAATAGCCAAATAATATACCCGCAATTCCTATCAATGCAATGATGATATAACCACCTGCGATTCTCATTATTAGTCCGCCTCTTCTTACCCTCATATGACCTCCATTTTATTAATTAGTTGAAAATTAAAGTACATTGCTACACTACGGTATGGACATACCACCCATCCCATTCGTCAATCGCTTCACTTACTTTTAAATTACAGGAAGATTATACAACATATATTTTCATTTATCTACATAACTTTACTTTTATCTCTCATTTTTTCCTTAATATTCAAAAAATTGTTTAAATGAGTAATAGATTTCCACTATTTTGCGAGTTGTTTGACTAGAGTAATATCCTTTTATTTGGATACAATCAATAAAAAAGTTTCTTGGTTATTTGTAAACAATTCCCACTTTTTTCATCGTATGTAGGCTACTCTTATGAATCATTATAAGTTTGAGTTTCTCTCAGTTTTTTCTAGCAATCCAATAAGGAATGTAATAAAATTAGATTGATCATCATACATCATAAAAATATGAAACTCAGTTGATTGGAGTCTTGGATATGGAAAAACAATACGTGAATACAGAACGTGCACATTTCATGTGCCCTAACATGCATTTTGGAATTTTAGTAACCTCGGATGCAGTATATAACTATGAAAGGGTAAATAAAGTATTGATGGAATTAGCAAATGCACATCCATTTCTTAGAAGTAGAATACAAAAAGAGACCAATGGTATCACTTTATTCTATTCCATCTACGATACTATGCAAATCGATGTTCAAGAACAGAATAGTCAGAAATCTGTTATAGATGATTATAATGAGATATCAAAAGAAGAATGGAATGTGTTTGAACATGGACTCTTAAAGGTATATTTATATCCAATGAACAATGAATTTAAAGCCTTATTCATCTCACACCATTTATTAGGAGATGGATGTTGTCTTCTCGAATTGGTGAATGAATTTGTCAATACCTACGTAGGTAGTAGCAAACCAAATTATGTAGAAGAATGCTTAATCAGAGGAATTTCAGACTTACCACCAAAGAGTGAGTTAAGTGGAGTAAGTAAACTTTTAGTGTTAAGATTAAATAAACAGTGGCGTAAAGAAAATAAAACCGTATCCTATGAAGAATACCAACAATTTGCTCACAAATTTGCAAAAGAGAATCCAGTTACGTACGAGATAACAACATTAGAAAAAGAGAAATTAGACTCAATACGACGAGAATGCAAAGAAAATAAAATTACTATCAATGATTACTTGATGGCTGGTTTATATCTTGAAAGTGGCACTAAGAAAATAATCATAGCTGCTAATATTCGGGACAAGTTAAGAAACTATCGAAAGGGTGCTATGGGTAATTATGCTACTGCAATGGGGATAGTGTGCAAAGATAATAGGAAAGACCTCATTCAAAAAGCGAAAAAGGTACACCAACAAGTAAAAAAACATAGAAGTAGTAATCGAAAACTGATGCTTATCCTTTCTTGCTACTTAACCATGGATCAAACACTTATTGATGCCGCTGCTATCGCAGCTTTAGGAAATTTTGAAAGCAAGGCAGCAAAGTTTGTTGGTAGCAATATGTTTGGTTTTTCTAAAAGAGATGGATATAGTATTACAAACCTTGGTGCCATTGACAATCCGCACATAAAAGAAGCAGTATTTCTTCCTCCAGCATCACCAGCAACCCGAAAGACAATTGGTGTTCTGACGGTCAATGGACGGATGCAATTATGTAGCTGTACTTATACCAATGCAAGTCTTTAAACAAAGAGGCTATCACAGGATTGTAAATCCTGCAATAGCCCCTTTTATTCGATATGCTGAATCTAATGAACTTTTTTATCTTTGAAAGCTTTTCACAATCTCAGCTCCTATACGTTTACCGATACTGCTTAATATTTCTTCTCTTTTATCCTTTAAAATTCCTTCATTATCTTTTGCTAAAATATAAATGTAAAAGACAGGTAGGTAATCAGAATCCAATTGTAAAATATCAGCAATCCCACTAATATCCTTTAACGTGCAGATTCCTCCCTTATGGTTATAAAAGTAAATCGGTGCATTTAATCCAAGCGAAATACGTTTAAATAAAGTAACCGTATCATAAGTCTTAAGTTCCGTTACAATATGCTTGGTTTCCTCTTTTACAATTTCACTAACCATAGTTTCAAAAGAATCTAGTTTTAACTCTTTCGTATATCTTGCAATAAAGGATAAGATAAAACCTGACGAATTTGTCGTTGTATGCTCTAGCATATGCTGTAATAACTCTGCACATTTTTCCTGACAAGCTAGCTCATCTTCCTTCTTTAATGCTGCTTCTAACTCAAATTTGTGTTTCCTTAACTCACGCTTTACTGCATCATCAATGATCTTAAAATTCTCACTTCGCTTGATCAGAGAATGATAACGTTTGCTATTACGAAGTAATTCTGCGAGACGTTGCGCCAAGACAAAGTCCTGTGTCCCTTCCTCAATCTCATCATTATGATAATATTTCGTATAATAAATCTGTCTTAACACAGTCATTAACCAAGAGTCGTTCCACTGTGATAATGCATTTGCCTTAATCGCAGACTTTTTATCACCCAATGGAAACCATAATCCTGAGATATCAAACGGAATTAGCACTTCACTGTCACGCTGAGTTTCAGATTTCGTTTCATTTAAATATTTTCTCACCAGATCTTTCACAATACCCTCAAGTATATAATCTGTTTTGATTACTTTATGATGATAAATAATATCTTTATAGCTATTATATCTACGCTTTACAAAGTCCTCAACCGAACTTACTGCTTTTAGTGGAACGCAAAATAACAACCTTCCATTCTTTATGAACAATTGCATATCATTGATAATTCTGCTATATTCAATCTTACCAGAACCCATACCAGAACTAATGACATCTCTCGTTGCGTAGTCCAAACGGTCTGCATCCAAACTTGAGTCAAGAATTCGATGAAGATCTCCAAAGGCTCCCTCATCTGCAAAAATTCGCTTTACACTTTCTAAGACAAGCAGTTCAAATAAGTTCTCATTGTATTGTTCCTCGTCCTTTGGGTTTGGTACAATTATTTTACTTAGAATCCCCTCACTAATTTCATCACCCATCTGTTCGTGTAATTTTCTATCATCCTCAAAGTATTTCGACATGATTTCTACAAATTCTTTTGCATTTTTTTTATCACTTAGTACCTTGTCTTTGTATTCTAAGTAAACTTCCTTTAATGCGTATTCGATGATATGACTAAACGGAGGATGTCCAATGTCATGTAACAATGCCGCTGCTCGCATCGATTGAATCAGGATAAAAAACATGACACTATATGACTCTGGGATATTGTTTGGAATTAAGGAATGTCTTAATTTATCCATTGTAATCTGTGGTAGAGCCATTGGTAATCTCCCACCCAGTTTATCCTCACATACCTCTGTCTGCTGTCTTAAATTCTCTAGAATTTGATTGTATTCCACTTTAAAGAGTTCAAAAAATTGATTCAAGATGGAATCCGTAGTATTTAATAACGATTGAAAAAACATGTCCGAACAAAGCTTCATCGTTCCTATGGAATGTTCAAATCTTTTGGTTCGATTGGTCGGAAATGTTAGATAAACCGTGGAATTTTGATATACGTCGTGGAGACGGTTAAAGCCGATGGTCGAGACAACTCTTCTTTCATATTCTGTCAATGAAATCAACCCATGAACAGTATCATTTAAATAAATTCCTTTTTTCAATTCAATCCTCCTTTTTGTTTTTATCTTTATTATAAAGTATCTCACATAATATATCTACTTTTTCATGAAGTTCTTTTAATCATTAATAAATTATAGGACAGCGAATTGATTAACTTAAAAACAGCGGAGATTCAATATCTCCGCTGTTTTTACTTTTATGTTCGTTTGAATTTGAATGCAACCAAAAGTCCTGCAAGCAATACGATAATTGTTACTGCAAATACTACCATTGTAGATCCTTGCTCTTTCGGAGTAACCTCTTGCATCCCTTGAAAAAACTCTTTCCTTGAATTGTTATCCTCACCTTTTATGGATGGAGATTGAACTGCAGAACTTTCTGCATCCTCCGTTGTATTCCTATCAGGTACTTGCTGATTCCCACGATCAAAACCTCCACTTGGAGCAAGCATACCACTCGGTGATTTACCACCCATACCTCCTCCCATGGAGCCCATGTCAGAGATTGTAATATGAGAAGCATCAATAAATGTTGAACTATCCTGTGCTTGTTCAGAGGTAGTAGAAGCAATCGTTCCAGAGAGCTGTCCTTTAATACTTTCTTTACGAAGCTGACAATATTCCCTTATCGTAGTAACACCTGTTACAAACTCCTCATACGTATAGAACTTCGTAGGGTCTTTTTCAACATAAGAAGCAATCAATTCTTTTGTTGTATCAATCAGTTCCGTCATATCTACACGTTCCAAGAATTCAGAGTAATACTGATGGTAAAGTTGTGTATACTCCTCATTGCTAAATATCCAACTAATCATAGGTCGATCCTCGATTGATCCTCCTGATACAGGGGAATCGATTGGAGCATTCACTGTGCTAGTTGCATCTGAGGATTGGAAGGTACCATAGGCAAGATTATAATCCCACGGAATCATTGTAAGCTGACCATCCTCCTCATACAGATAGTAATTATGAACCATCATACCAGTATAGCTATCATTATTGTTTACAAAATTATGGACTACAAAATATCGAATTACTTTTTCAATATCTACTACATCCTCAATATTCTCACCAGCACTCAATGCTTGTAAGGATTCGATCAAGCGTTTCTTATCTGCATCGGAAATATCTGTTTTTGCATTATTAAATATATTCGAATAGCTATCTGGATCATCATCGATATACTGTAATTTTACATCGCTACTACCCATTCCTCCCATAGAGAAAGCACCGAATCCTCCTGGTCTACCAGTACTTTCCCCTCCTTCTGGAACTGTTGATGGATCAAAGCCTTCTGGCATCTCAAAACTATCATTTCCTCCTGACATGGTCGATGGGTCAAAGCCTTCTGGCATCTCAAACTCACCATTTCCTGACATGGTCGATGGGTCAAAGCCTTCTGGCATCTCAAAACCACCATTTCCTGGCATGGTCGATGGGTCAAAGCCTTCTGGCATCTCAAAACTACCGTTTCCTCCTGGCATGGTCGATGGATCAAAGCCTTCTGGCATGTTACCTCCAGGCATATTTGGCATATTGGAACCACTGTTGTTTTCTATATTTTGTTCTTCCTTCGAATTCGTGGTATCTTTTGTTTCAGAATCATTCTTCTTGCCAGACTTCATAAAATCATTCATATCGAAGTCCATACCATTTCCGCGACCACCACCAAAGCTTAAACTGTCTGGTTTATATAACTCTCCATAGTCATTCCCATAGTTACGCGAAAGAAAGGCATCTTCTACACCCTCGACAGCAAGATAAAGACCCCATTCCTCACCATTTACTGTAATATAAACATAACTACAAAGCGGTGCATCCACGCCAAACTCTCTCATCATTTGATAAGTAAGATAGTCCTTCATATATGTGGTATCCTGGATTACATTGTTCAAACTAAGTTTATCTAATCCGTAGTAAGTCTTGGTGTTATCATACTGATCAAATTCAATTTTAAAGCTATATCTGTCACTGTCCATTGAGGATACTGTACTAAGTGAAGTATTACCTTTCGCTCGGATGCCCACATTCTTATAAGCTTCCCCATCAATTACCACGGAGCATACTGCATATTCTTCATCTTCACTGGTCTTAATAAAATCATCCCAATCCTCCATTACGATTTCGATCGTATGAACCTTGGTAGTATCAAAGAGACGTCCCTCATAACCCATGGTTCTAGAAGCAGCTTTGATACCAAAATTATCACCATTCATAAGAACTACAGTTAGGAGTATTGCGATAACCGCAGCGACAATACATATTTTATTGATATGCTTGTGCGTTGACATATACACCCTCCTTATCCCATGTAATCTCCATTATAGCTAACTAAAACTGCGCTTTGTACACCTGGCATTTCTGAAAGAATATTAATAAAATCCGTATTATCATTCTTTAAGCGTATTTCCATATTTAACTCGATTGCACCTTTTTGCACTGTCTTACTTTTGATTACACAACGCTGTGCTTGGCTTACAAGAAATTCCTTCGCTTTCACTTCACTATCATGGTTATCACATTGAATAACAACGATATATGGATTGGAGTGAGACTTTTTATTAACTAATACTAAGAGAATTACGCCTACAATAACGCTTCCAATAACAGCCAAAGGAATCATTCCAGCTGCCAAGACAATACCTACTGCAATTGACCAAAACAAGAATGCAATATCCAAAGGTTCTTTAATAGCGGTACGGAAACGAACGATGGATAATGCACCAACCATACCAAGAGATAATACTACATTACTTGTCACTGCAAGTATTACAATGGTAGTAATCATTGTAAGTGCAATCAAAGTAACTCCAAAGCTTGATGAATACATAACACCTGAAAAAGTCTTTTTATACACTAGAAAAATAAACATACCTAGTCCTAAAGCTAGAACCAAAGCAATCATCATATCAAGAATACTTACACTGGAGATGTTCTCCACAAAATTAGATTTAAAAATATCACTAAACGTCATTTATTCCTTCTCCTTTTCTTTCTTATTTACCCATATATACGACAGACAGCATATTTTGAGAAAGTTGATGTATGTCTTCCGGGAAGCTGTATTGCATCTTTTATGATCGATGGTAGGTACTCATCCCATTTAACTTCAAGAACAACTGGCATGTCTCTTACTGGAATGGTAATACAATCCTTGTTAAGAAAATCTGTACACTGTAACCCTGTACGAATGTTATAATCTAACGTCACACGGACATTACCAGGTGCATAGGTAAAAGGTTCTCTTGTGTAATCCACAATAGTTTTTGGCCGTAAACCATGGGCTTGCATTTTACTATACAACTCCTGTACTAATGGTTGATTAGAATCTAACATCCACTCATAATCTCCATCTACAATCGCCTGTGCTTGTTCTTTCGTTAATCTAGTACTCTGTTTTCTGCAAAGACCATTGAGCTTACTCTTTTTCTCCAAATGAATCAAAGAAGTATCTCCATTGTAGTAACGGACGCGAAATTTTTCACGCTGATTCACTCCATCTAACTTTTCGCGAAGCACCTTATCTGCCATATTATCAAAATAGAGACTTCGAATATAATACTTTCCATCAATTGTATGTGGATCAAGCTTTGCTACCGCTTTGAGCCGATGGCGTATTGCAATCAAATCCGATACATTAATTTCATGCTTCCATTCATGACGATAATCCATAATCTAAATCACTTCCTTTCTCTCAAACTTGGTCTTACTTTCTCACATTTTTGATTTTAAACTTTATTGCTGAATTGTAGCTGAAAAAATTGTGAAAAGTCTATGAATTCCTCTCTTTATTCCTAAAACTGTACTATAATGAAAGGAATGAAATCATTTGGAGGTCCTATGAAAATATTAGTCATTGAAGATGAGAAATTACTGGCCGACTCTCTTAGATCATTATTGGAATCAAAGGGGTTTGAAGTTGAAACTGTATATGATGGGGAAACCGGTTCTGATTATGCCATACTTGGAATTTTTGATCTGATTATTTTAGACGTACTGATGCCTCATCGGAATGGTTATCAAGTAGCTCAAACCATTAGAGCCAAACGCTGTACTACACCGATTCTGATGTTGACAGCCAAATCAACACTAGAAGATAGAGTAGAAGGCTTAAATTCAGGGGCTGATTACTATTTGACCAAGCCTTTTGATTCCCGAGAATTATTAGCATGTGTAAATGCATTGCTTCGTCGTCAAGGAACTCAGATTGATGAATTGACGTTTGGAAATACAATGTTAGATTTATCAACCAGTATCTTAATCTGTGGTGACAAACAGATACGACTTTCTGCAAGAGAATTTGATGTTATGCGACTTCTTTTACAATCTCAGGAAAGAAATCTTACGAAAGAAGTCATTCTCTCTCGAGTATGGGGACATGACTCCAATGCAGTGGAAAACCATGTGGAAGTCTATGTAGGATTCTTACGTAAAAAACTAATTAATATCGAATCGAATATCCGAATAGAATCAATTCGTGGACTTGGGTATCATTTGGAGGTGACGAAATCATGTTAAATCGATTAAAAGTCAAATTTGTCTGTATTATTATGAGTATTGCAACTATATTACTCATTGTCATACTAGGACTTGTAGTTCATTTCACGAATAAAAATTTAGAGATACAAAGCATACAAATGATGCAGACGATTGCTAACAAGCCTTTTCGACCAAATCATCCCAATGTTCCACCAACCGATGTTGTATTTCCATACTTTTTAGTACAAATGAACACAAACGGTGACTTAATCGTTACAAGCAATGGATATAATGATTTTTCTGATGAAGAGGTATTACAAGACATTGTAAGTGCTGCCCTTTCTTCCAATCAACAAATTGGTGTATTAGAAAAATATCAATTGCGATTTTTCAAAAATCCAAATCCCATCACTCATAGTTTTATATTCGCAGATATTTCGCTAGAGAAAACGACAATAAACCACTTAATAAAAACATGTATTATGATTGGCTTCCTTTGTTTTGTTGTACTATTGTTCCTTAGCTTTTGGTTAGCACATTGGGCAGTCAAGCCAATCAATGCAGCATGGATACAACAAAAGCAATTTGTTGCTGATGCTTCCCATGAACTAAAAACACCACTCACTGTCATACTAACGAATGCAGAATTGTTGCAGCAAGCAAGCTATACCCAAACGGAACAGTCACAGTTTACAAGTAATATTCTAACGATGTCACAGCAAATGCGTGGCCTTGTAGAACATCTGTTGGATTTAGCTAAGGTTGACCATGGATTAGCCAAAACTTCTTTTACTCTTATGAACTTAAGTCATCTTGTCTTAGAATCTGTGTTGCTCTTTGAACCTCTTTACTATGAAAAGAATTTGGATTTATGTAGTCAAGTAAACGAAGGGATATCAATGAACGGAAGTCCGTCTCATCTTAAGCAAGTACTAGATATCCTTCTTGATAATGCCATGAAGTACTCTACACCACTAACTAAAGTAAACCTAAAACTAAAAAGACAAGGACATTCATGCCTTTTATCCATCACTAATCATGGTGAGCATATCTCATCCAAGGATTTAAAGGATATATTCAAACGCTTTTATCGGATTGATAAAGCTAGAAGCATGAATCACAGTTATGGCCTTGGACTTTCAATTGCTGAGAAAATTGTTCATGAACACAAAGGTAACATATGGGCTGAAAGTAATCATGGAATCATAACCTTTTATGTACAATTACCAGTACAATAATCACTACCTCAAATGCTGAATGCATAGCTTTTAGGTGGTCTTCTTATTGAATCAGCTGGAAAAATATCTTATAATATTGGTATCATTTTCAATTACTTAAGATAGGAGGTCATTGCTATGGACAAAGCGAAAGCTACTTTCTTTGTATTGTCACTATTCCTCTGCCTTCTCTTGATTACTCCACAAACTGCAAAGGCATTGGACTATGACAGTGAAGATACATCCTCAAATGGTATTGAAATTACAAAAGAGAATTTTTCAGAACTATACGAAACCGCTATCGAATATGATACCGACAAAGATGGGTGGTTTAGTGAGCAAGAACTAAGCTATATTGAAACGTTATGTATCTCAGATGAAATTAAAAGTCTTGAAGGAATCCAACATTTTACTTCGCTCACAACACTCTACCTTGCTTCGTTTCAAGGCAAAACATTAACGATTCCAGAAGCATGTAAGAATATCAAAACATTATATGTAGAACCGTCTCTTTCATCGGTTAAAATTAACGCACCTTATGTTAGCCAGTTAATTATTTGCCCTGTGGAAACTAAGAGGAGTGAGCAAGGTTTTAAAACCATAACCTCCTATTTGATTGGTCCCTCCAAGGGAACCGTTAAAAAAGTTGATTTATCGAATTGTAAATCTGCTTTCTATATTGCTGTCTCAATTGAAAACATATCCAATGTTGTTCTACCTGCAAAAGGTAACAATCTAAAGATACTAGACTTATATTATCTTAACCTAAAAACAATCAATCTCTCCAATGCAAATAAGGTACAATGCTTATATCTAATTGGTTGTGAAAAGCTGTCAAAGCTTGATACAAGTGGTATGAGTAATTTGCATACAGCATACATCCACTTTTCTCCAAAATTAACAAGCTTTGATTTTTCTACGAATAAAAAATTAGAAGCAGTTTCAACCGATGATAATACCACAGTTCGTTTACCAAAAGGAAAGAAAACGACCTGGTATCATGGTCAGACAGCATCTATGGTTTATGATATCAGTGAAAATCTACGAACACAATATCAATGCTGTTATATCTCCACTTCCAGGACATTATATCAATATGCCGTCTACAACGAAGACACTCAAACTGAAACCAGGATTAAGATAAGCAAGCAAAACTTTCCTTCCTTCTACAAGGTATTAAAAGATGCTATCTATGACTACAATCAAGATGGGTGGTTGTCTGACCTAGAGCTTCAAAACATTAAAACTCTAATCATACAAGATGCTACGTCAGATCTTACAGGAATCGAGAAATTAACCTCACTGAAAAAGCTTATTATCGTAAAATTTACTGGAAATACCTTAACAGTTCATCATCCAACCCTCGAATATATTATGGTAGAACCTTATGCGAAAAAACTCATCGTGAATGCTCCAGACATCAAACAACTTTACATAGGATTAATTAGCATTTATGAAAACGGTAGTATGTCAAATTGGCATAGTGGTACTACAGTAACAACCAATGTTGATGTATCAAGGTGCAAAGCTGCTCATTCCATCTCCATTGGTATCGAAACCGTGTCATCTCTGAAGCTACCAGCCTATAAAGAAAATCTAGCAATTTTAGACTTAGTACGGTTACAGATTAAAAACCTCAATCTTTCCTCTTATACCAATTTACAATACCTACGTAGTTATTACTGTGAGCAGTTAACTAAACTTGATGTTTCAAAAAATACGAAATTAGTTGGATTGTGGTTCAGTCAGTCAAAAAACACCAAGATAAGAAAGTTAAATTTGTCCAATAACAAAGTACTAGAAGAATTGGACACCTATGGAGATAGTACTTTAAAAGTAACCTTACCAAAAGGCGGAAATGTAACTTGGAGTAAATCATATAATACTGGTGTTTATAAAATTGAGAATCGTGTGAAGGCTAGTTATTCCCTAAAAGATTATTAATAAAAAAACTCAATACGGTATGCAATTACCTTACATACCGTATTGAGCTTTTAAGCACCTGGATTTGAAAAAAACTTTATCTTCTCGATTGGTAGATATTTGTTTACAACAATGGCTACAATAATTCCTATTGTGGTTTCAATCACACGTTCAATTGTATAGTACAAAGGATTGATATCTCCTAAATTAATGAGTATTGACAGAAATACAACACAGGACATTGATATTGCTTCTTTTTGATTGATTAGATTTCCAAAATATATTATTATGACGATACCTAAAGTAATGGCAAATGGGTTATCACCTGACACTAACACAAACAAATATCCTATAAGTCCCCCTATGATTGTACCAAGGATTCGGCCTTTGCTAACAACAAAGGAGTTCTCAACGGAATTCTGGGTACATATAACGGCAGCAATACATGCAAATATAGAGTACTCCTTACCAAAGAGTTGATAAAGCATCAAGCATATAAAAACAGATAATGCTGTTTTTATATTTCTTGCACCTATCCTTTTCATATCTACATCCTTTCTAAACATTTCGTTTCACTATCCCAATAAGTTGCCTTACTTGATAGCATTTTAGGGTATTATGTTGATTATACCGATATTTTGAGAAAGTTGCAAGAAGTTACGCATGCAAAGTATAGTCTTATTTCACAACTATTTGAAAGGTTGCAGTAACACCGTTTGCTTTCGCTGTAATTGTAGCAGTACCAGCTTTTTTTGCTGTCACTTTACCCGTACTCGAAACTGTTGCAATACTAGAATCGCTTGACTTCCAAGTAACTTTCTTATTCTTACCAGTGACGGTCGCTTTTAATGTAAGTGATTTACCTTTCTTAAGAGTAGCCCTTGTTTTATTTAATTTGATATTAGATACTGTTACTTTACAAGCCACTTTTAAGTTAGAGCCATCTCGTGTCTTAGCATAGATTGTTGCAGTTCCGACTGCTTTTGCTGTAATCTTTCCATTTTTAACTGTAGCCACCTTAGGATTACTACTCCACCATACAATCGATGAATTGGTTACATTGGATGGAGATACTGTTGCCTTTAACGTAGTGCTTGCTTTAGGTTTCAATGCGAGTGAGCTTTTTGATAATTTAACCTTGGTTGCTTTCACCGTTTTTGCTTTCACTGTAATAACTGCTGACGAACTAACTTTCGAACCGTCCTTAGATCGAGCCGTAATTTTTGCAGTCCCCTTACCTATCGCTGTTACTTTCCCGTTAGCTGATACCTTAGCAACCTTTTCGTTATCAGAAGACCAAGTAACTGAAGGATTGCTTGCATTCCAAGGTAGAACTGTGGTTGTTAAACTCAGAGTTTTTCCAACTTCCAATGTTGCCTTTGTCTTATTTAAGCTGATTTCTTGAACTTTGATCAAAGATGGTGTTGGGGTAGTCGTCGGTGTTATATTTGGTGTAACCGAGGTACTCGGTGTCTGAGTGGAGGGAGGATTGATTGGTGTGCTTGTTGGTGTATACACAATTGTTTGTGAGTCACGATTCACCGTTAAGACATCACTTTGATGTTGTAAGTCCACGGTCTTTACCTCTTGCAACACCACGGTAGAGTTGAATGCACTGTTCGCATTGCTTACGATTGTCATATTCCCAATATTAATTTTTCTATCCTCTAATAAGTCCTTGCTATCAACCACATAAATTCTTAGTTCTCCTGTTTTTTGATCGTACAGGTATCTGCATTGATTCGACGTCAATGCTTTATTCCAAGTCAGATTAACACCTGTAATCTGACTTGGTTCTAGCTGAATGCAAAGTTCAAACGAAGTAATGCTTTTATCGTAATCTTTTCTAACCTCAAAAGCTAGTGCAATCTCATTACTTCCATTTTTCTGATGAAGAACTAAGCTTGTAGTTTCTTTATCTAGAATGGAATACGAAACCTGTTGTTTGGAAGTTGCATGTGCAATTAGATTTGGTGTATAACCTCCTATCGTGAGTGATAGTATTGCTGACAATATAAATACAGATGTTAATTTTCTCTTAATCATTCTTTTCCTTCGTTCTCCTATACTACATGAATTAAATAGCTTCTAACAGGCAGCAAGGCAAGATGCCTTTCATATCAATCCATATTCTAGCACCATTGCCTCCTGCCGTACCATCTATCGTTGATGAATCGTAATATCACCCAACTGCTCTGGTACTTTTACTGGTAAAGTGTCACTCACAAATCTTTGTCCCTCTAATGTAATTGCATCATCTACTCGATATAATTCAGCCTTAATATTCTTTGGCAAGGTTGGCAATTGACCATTCTCATCTGGTTCTATCGTATAAATCCAAGTTCCACTGCTCACCTGTCCAAGTTCGGCATCCGTTGGCTCCTCAGCAAAGATATATTGATATCCTTCAATCACCTCATCCGTATCAGCATCGATTAAAAGAACTACATTAAATGCAGGATGCCCGCTATAATCACCAGTAACAACAATAGAACCTGCAGGAATTCTTACATCATTGACTTTATCTACAATAAGATCCTCTTTTAATATTCCAATGCCGTTTGGCAATAACTCAATATTATCATCTGGTTGGCCAATAACATCAAGTTCATTGATACTTACGGTATTCTGACCTTTTGCTATCAGCTTGACATAAGATACTTTTTGAATGTCAACACTTGTTTGAAGCTGCGAATTCTCTTTTGTAAAATATACAGTTTCTTCCAACGCATCGTGATCAAAAGTTCCAGTTTTTATTGAAGTCCAATTACTACCATCATTACTTACTTGGATTTCATAGTTTTGAATCGCATGTTCAATTCCTTTCGTATACTTTAAGCCAATGATTTGTGTTACTTCTCCCAAATTTAGTACAATCTCAGCATCACTACCTTGTGTGCTACCGATATAAGTATTGGAATAATCTTGATCAATCGTATGGATAATAGCTTTGATTGGATGCACTCCACAGATGTCATCTTCAATCGCAGTATCATCCTCAGAACTCATATTTGTAGTTACACTCCACTGATCTTTATTGATACTTCCATCATGCTTTATTTTGATAGCCTCTAATTCAAACTCCTTTGTTGAATTTAAGAATTTATCATAAGCAATGATAGAGTAATTGGCCACCTGATTATTAAAATTCACCGTATCGATATACTCGGTTGTACTTGCATCGACAAAAGCTACTGTTTCCCCGTTGCGAAGAATTTCATAGCCCAATAAACTACTTTCTTCTAACCCTTCAATTCCTAGACCTATCATGACTTGTTTTGAGTTAGCTGGAT
>JAEZKD010000003.1 GCA_023415655.1 Bacillota bacterium
GTATACGAGAAGTATACGAGAAGCATATGGGAGCATAAGGAAAGTATTAGGTAAGGGATCATGATAAAGATGATCTATTAATAAGGGAAGTCCTGTACAAGCATAGATAGAACACTAAGAGAAGAAAAATGGTTAGAACAGAAAAACACTTAGGGAAGAAGAATGGTTAGAGAAGAATTAGAGAAGAAAAATACTTAGAGAAGAAAAATTTCTTGAAAAGAAAAACGATTAGAGAAGAAGAGAAGTTAGAAACAATAAAAAACCTTAGCAGGAGAGCTAAGGTTCTTCAAATATTATAATTGGGGGAGGAGGAGAGAGTGAAACAAAAAAATCACTTTCTTGTAACTTATTATAACCAATAAATGTGAGTAAACTATTAAGAAAATGAAAACAGTTTGTGAACAATACAGTCAAAATACAAAGATTGACAAAAGCAACAATTTACTAACTAAAATCAGATAACTATATGAAAATGTGAACAAAAATTGAACAATACAAACCGAAATAGTGATTTGGAAGGAGAATAAATGAACTATAAACTGCTAGTGGATACTGCGCTTCTTGCAGGAGAAATTATGCTTCGAGGTGGTGCAGAAACATATCGAGTCGAAGATACCTTAACGCGTATGCTACAGACAAGCGGATTTCAAGATTGCAATGTTTTTGTAGTATCAACTTCAATTGTAATTACTCTTGCTAATCCAGGAATTGATCCAATCACAAAAGTAAATAAGATAGGAGAACGTTCCACAGATCTTGGTAATATCTATTATGTCAATGATATTTCAAGAAAATTCTGTGCCGGAAAAATTGAATTAGAGCAAGCTTACGATCAATTACTTAAGCTACGTGATGTGAAACGTTATCCGGATTGGCTCACGAATCTATGTATGGTGATTTCAGCTACATCATTTACGTTACTGCTTGGGGCGACGCCAACGGAATGTTTTCTTGCTGCAGTGAATGGTTTTATGATTGTTATCATTCGCTTGCTATCTAGCAAGATTCAGATGAATCGTTTTGTTAGTAACATGTGTATTAGCTGCATCATTGCAATCTTTACAAGTATGGCCATTCAGTTTCCAGGGATAACCGTAGATATTGAGCCTGTTATCGCTGGGTCCATTATGATTATGTTACCAGGTGTTGCGTTAACGAATGCCATACGAGATACGTTGCAAGGTGATTATGTCTCTGGAACAGCTAGACTAGTAGAAGCCTTTGTAATCGCAGGCTCTTTAGCAGTAGGCATCGGTGCTGGATTGGCTTTTGGTAAAGCTATGCTTGGAGGTGTTTTATGATCGTTCAAGTAGTAGGTGCTTTTATAGCGGTATTTACAATTGCGATTGTACAGAATGTACCAAAGAAATTCTTATTCTGGGGAGGTGCTGTATCAGCAGTCTGTTGGTTCGTTTACCTTCTTTGTGACCAAAGAGGCTTCAGTGTAGCTATGAGTACATTGATCTCTACGTTAGTGGTAGCTTTAATCTCGCATATTCTCGCTCGTGTATTCAAGGCACCAGTGACTGTCTTCTTGATTCCGGGCTTTTTACCACTCGTACCCGGTGTCAATACTTATCGTATTGTATACTATCTAATTAAAGAAGATAGTGCCAATGCTTCTTATTACGGATACTTGACTGCTCAGATTGCTGGTATGATTGCGATTGGTATCTTCATTATGGATGCAATCTTTCGCACAATTGGCAACTCTGCAAGACGAAAGGCACTCGAGGTAATGCGAGCCGTGTATAAGTTAGATTATAAGATGGTGAAGAAGGAACGAGAGATTTTGAATGAGATGGAAGGAAGGTCTAGGGAGAGAAAAGAAGGGAAGAAGGAGAAAGGGAAAGAAAAAAAGAAAGATAGAGATAAAGGGAGAGAAATAGAGAAAGAGCATAGAAAAAGGGAAAGATAAGAAGAAATGAGATGAATAGGTATTTGCTATCATTCGATTGTTTTAGCCTGGTATAAGTATGATATAATCAGAAGCAAGGAGATATCAATATATTGATTGATTAAGAATTATGATAATTATTGATTTATAACAAAAGAAGTGATTAAAATAATTACAAAATAATTGAAAAAAGAATTGAATATAAGTATTGATTAAAACAATGAATAAAAGAATTGAGTAATAGGATTGAATAAAAAGAATTAATTAAAAGGTTTGACGAATAGATTAAGAAAAACTTGTGACTAGAAACAATGGTGATGTAAACGAAAAAGTATCTGTAGTTTTTCAGTATTGGTACTTTGTTTACATCATTATTGATTTCGAGTAATTGTAGTTATATTGTAAAACAATAAAACTGCTAATGGGAAATTAGCTAAATAGTGGAGGGAAGCCCAATGAAGAAATATGAGTTAGTTCAAGCATTAAAAGACATAGGAATTCAAGAAGGCATGGAACTTGAAGTACATAGTTCGCTTCGTAGCTTTGGATATGTGGAAGGTGGAGCGGAAACTGTAATAGAGGCATTAATGGAGTGCGTTGGAACCAGTGGAAGTATTTTTATGCCTGCTTTGAGATTTGGTCCAGCGATGGAACTAACCGAAGAAGATAAAAACATGGGGATTACGGTTAAGATTAGAATTCTTCCAGAGGACGCACAAAGAACAGACATGGGAAGGATTGCAGATACCTTTCGTCAAAGATCTGATGTTATTACAGGAGAAGGAATTATAAGGACTTCTGGTTGGGGATTACATGCCGAACAAGCAAAAAAAGGTGGTCTTGATTATGTGATACATAATGGAGGAAAAGCTTTATTGCTTGGTGTGGACATCTATAAATTAACTGCAATGCATTACATGGAGGATATACTGCCACAAGAGATTAGTGATATTTTTGCACCAAGTGAAGAAGTGTCTAGACGCTACCCATCAGATGAATGGTTAATAGAAACTGGTGAACCACCAGTAAAACCTTGGTATGCAATTCAGGAACTAGCATATAAAAAAGGTTTGATTAGAGATGGATATATTGGGACGTGTAAATATATGTTTTTTGATATATGGGAGGTTGTAAGCTTATATCGAAAAGAATTAGAGAAGGATGCATTTCAACTATATGGATTAAGGTGATAACTTTTTATTCGTTGGAATTCATAGAAAGACGGAAGATAGGACAGTATAAGGTAGAAAAATATACGGTGAGAAAATTAAAATGTTATGATAATCTAAGATAATGAGGTTAGGAGGCGCCAATGAAAATATCAATTGTATGTGTGGGAAAGATAAAGGAGAAGTATCTAACAATGGCTATCGATGAATATTCAAAACGTTTGAGTCGTTACTGTAAGCTTGAAATCATTGAATTACCAGATGAGAAAACTCCAGATAATGCTTCAGCCGCAGAGGAGCTTCAGATAAAGAAGAAAGAAGGAGAACGTATCCTTAAAAATATTAAGGACTCCGCCTATGTTATTGCACTTGCAATCGATGGAAAAATGCTTTCCTCTGAAGAGCTTGCTCAAAAGATGCAAGAGCTTGGCGTGAAGGGAGAAAGTCATCTTGTATTTGTTATTGGAGGTTCACTTGGTTTGGATTCTGATGTATTGGATCGGGCGGATTACAAGCTTAGCTTTTCTAGGATGACTTTTCCTCATCAGATGATGAGAATGATTTTATTGGAGCAGATTTATCGGGGGTATCGGATTAATTTAGGGGAACCGTATCATAAATGAGTTAGAGTTTTACTGAGATTGGATAAAATATGCAGAATAAGTAAAACAATTATACTGAAATGGAGTACAATAATTTAAATAGACAGACTAAACTGATCTTTTTAATTATATGATAATGAAATTTGATAAATTTGAGGGAATCGGCTTAGTTTTGGCTTTGAATTATAAGATATTACAGTAATATTATAGGTATAGGATTGGAAGAGTTTTTTTTAATGACTTATTTTGGAGATGTTTCTGATATAGAAGCATCTTCTCTTGCTTTTTGCTATATAAGTCTAAATGTACAGAATTGTAATACCAAAAAATTCAATAATTGCGTCATTATTACCTTCTTCCTAGAAAATAATAGATGAGTTGTATATTTCAATAATTGAAGAAGAATTTTCATATACGAAAGTGGAGCAAGATTAGTAATGAATTCAGCAATGGTATTTTGCGAATATTGAAATCAACAAAAGACATAAAAAGTAAGACTTATTGAACTCTTGCTATTGGATTTAGATAAATTAATTATTGATTAGATCATAATGTATAATTATACCAATCTTATTTAACAAGTATATCAAAGAGGTATAAGTAATATACAATTCTCTTGAAAAAAATTCCATTATTTGTTATAGTTATCCTATTGTATATACTGTTTAAGTAAGCATAGCTTTTATTTGATTAATTAGGTACAACATTAATGGATAGATTTAAGAATTATAGCAAAAAAGAATATTTGATGTACAAAATAGCTGTAGTGGTAATCTAATATTTTTACATAAATACAATTTGAGAGAAGGTTTATTTATGGCGTTAACTGATGCAATAGCAAGTACGTGTAAAGAAATAGCGGGTTCTAGGACAAAAACAGGTTAACTGTTTAGATAAGTTATGCGATGCAATTGATTATGGAATTTTATTCATTAGATTTTCTTGTGTTAATGGATTACATAGAAGATATTGCAGTAATAGATAATCCAGATAATCCATCTAGTATTCATTTATATCAGATTAAAACAAAAAATTCTGATAAGCAATACTTAAAGGAGTTCTCCCAAGTTTCCTTTCTTTTATATATAAAGTGGCTCAAAGATTCAATAGCACCTGGCTCAGAAATTCATTGACATTCGCATATTATGGTATTTTCTAATTTGGGTATAGTCTATTAAGCTTTAGGCGAAATGAAGAAAGCTTATAACATTTTCTTGAAGGCTTTACTTATGATAAAAGAGCAAGCTGAAAAAAGAAAGATATCGATATTGAAGTTTTAATATACGTAAGTCAGTATTTATATCAATAAGGAGACATTATAAAAGATGAAGGATTTTTTTATTAGCTATAATAAAAAAGATGAGGAGAAAGCCAAATGGATCGGTGGCTGTCTTGAACAAAATGGTTATTCTGTCATAATACAAGCTTGGGATTTTAAAATAGGAAATAATTTTGTTATTGAAATGCAAAATGCTGTACTTGGATGTCATAGAGTTATTACTGTATTATCTCAAAGTTATATGAATTCATTATTCTGCCAAGCTGAATGGGCGGCAACCTTCGCTAAAGATCCTACGGGGGAAAAGAGATTATTGATTCCTATTCGAATCGAAGAAGTGAGACTATCTGGATTTTTTAGGACGCCAATCTATATTGATTTATTCAACATAGATGAAAAAACTGCTCAAGAACGTCTTTTGCAGGCAGTAGACAAAAGTAGTAATCAAAGAATAGCCCCTGGTTTTACATCAGCATTTTTCACTAACACTATAGATTCTGGTAATAGAGTAACACTCTTAGAACATGAGAAATATGATGTACAAAAATATAATTTACAAAACTATAACATTGAGTCTTTACCATTGCCATTGTCCCAAGAGCGTCAAGATTATTATTTTGAACGTCTTGCCCAGGGTGATTCAGAAGCAAAAGATGTGTTAATAAAAAGCTATTTAAGATTCGTAATATATGTTGCTAAACATTTTTTTAGCAAATCCAATAATTTAAATGAGGACATAATATCAATAGGAACAATTGGATTAATAAAAGCAGTATCAAACTTTGAACCCAATAAAAATATACGATTTGGAACATATGCAAAAAGAATGATTGAACATGAGATCTTAATTACATTAAGGGGAGAGTATAAGGAAGAAATAACGGAGTCCTTAGAATTAGAATCATTGAAAGAGATTCTAATAGTAAATGATAAACTTGCTGAGAATTATGAAGACAAACATTTTAATGAATTGGCATTGGAATATATTAACAATCAAATGGACGAAATTGAAAAGTCAATAATAAAATATAGATTTGGATTTTGTGGTGAAAGAATGACACAGAGAGAAGTTGCGAATATTCTTGGATTATCAAGGTCTTATGTTAGTAGGATAGAAAAAAGAGCTCTATTAAAAATGCAAAATTATTTTGAGTGTAAATATAAATAGATATCATAATTTGAGAAATGGATGTCTATATGGAGAGGATGGATTGGGTTATCATCACGTTATGATATTTATTTGTTTGATGGAAAATATAAGTCTAATATTTGAAATTTTGCTATCTATTACTCCTATATCAATAAAAACTAACAATATAGCTACAAAGCAGATGAAAAAGAAAATTGGAAGAAATGATATGTGCCCATGTGCAGTGGAAAAAAATATAAGTTTTGTTGTGGTAAATAAGGTTATAGTATGTTTGCAATGAGTGGATTGTTACTGTACAGACTAAGTGCTGATGATAATTATGGTAAAGGAGATAAAATCATGGATAAACTATATATAAGTTATTTACCGAAGGTACAAGGACAAGCTACTGATTTTAATTTAATAATAGCATTAACTAAATTTATGCAAATGTATTCAGGGAAAAACAATATTATTTCTTCGCCAGGGTATATGAGTACACTTCCAACGACAAAAAAGTATGTAGATGAATTTGTTAAAATAGTGCCTCCATCTAACAAAATATATATTGGTTATTTAAAAGGACTAACTGGGAAGATAAATAGTCTAGGGTCAACTGATAAAATAGATAAACATTATAAAGAACTCTTAGCAACACTTAAGTTTAATAAACTTAATATCGAAATTGCAAATAAAACTGATCATAGAAAGATGATTTTTTTGTATGGAATAAAGGAAAATACTGCATTCAATTTTACGAGTGATACACTAAATAGTAAGACAATGGATGCCTTTTTAGATTCGGTAATTGTGAATGCCATATTAATTGGTTCAAGTAATCAAAGCTATAATACATACTTTGGAGGAGCAACAGGAATTGCAGATAAAGGAGAATCAGACATAATAATGTTTGCACTGGACGCAGCGGTTAAAGTCATAGATGAGATGCATATAGA
>JAEZKD010000009.1 GCA_023415655.1 Bacillota bacterium
TCTCTGAGGTATACCCCAATGTTTTCTGCTTCTTTTTTCAGACTCGTTTCGATTGGACTAAAAAATGATGAACGAAACCGATCCAAAAAACTTTTCGAAGTATGCGACAATCCCTTTAGTAATAGGCTTAAGAATGTACTCTTAATAAGCCCCTTCTCTGAGATAAACTTCTCTAATAGGTGATAATCTGTAATTTCGATTACAAGCTCACTGTGAATGATAATGGTTCCTCCCTTCTATATTATTTATAGCTATGGCATTCGTATCTCCCTTATTCCAAGGAATTCTTAGGAGAACTTACCGATTGCTTTAATCTTTGAAGAATATAATCATATCCGTTTGGTTGATGTGGTAATAGGTAGGTGCAAGGAAAGTATTCACACTTTATATTCTGTACAAATATATAATTCTCACTCAATGAATCTCCCTCTTTTCTATGTTAGGAAAATAGACTTAACTGCACACCTTCTTGTTTATCTTCAAATTGATGCATATAAGAAAATAATTGCTTTGCATCGTATACCATATGATGTTCCCTACATTCCTTTACGAAAAGCTTCTCTAGCTCCACATGATTGGGTGATAAAATCTCATATGCATTCCCAAAAGTATTGATATAGCGCTCCTTCATTCCTTTAAAATGTTGGTCTAGCTTCTGATAAAAATACTGTCGATCCCCATCACGCAGAGTAACTCCAATTCCCATTTGTAATACACCATAACACTTTGCAGCCTTACAATAATCTAATATCCCTTGAATATTCTCCTTCGTATCATTGATAAATGGCAAAATAGGTGTCATCCAGCATATCGTTGGAATTCCTTCTTCTTTCATCATCTGTAGCACATTTACTCTATGCTTGGTTGTGCAAACCTCTGGTTCTAGTATGCGACATAAATCTTCATCATATGTTGTTAGAGTCACCTGAACAACACACTTTGTCTTTCTATGTATTCGTTTTAATAAATCAAGGTCACGAAGAATCAAATCCGATTTGGTCTGTATTGCTAATCCAAACCCATACTCATCGATCAACTCCAAACATCGTCTAGTAAGCCTTCTTTCCTTTTCAATTGGAAGATAAGGATCACTCATAGAGCCAGTCCCAATCATGCATCGCTTTTGCTTCTTTCTAAGTGCTTGTTCTAACAACTCTGGTGCATTCGCCTTTATCTCAATATCCTCAAAGGGACGATCTGGGTGAATCTGATAACATGTACTTCTTGCGTCACAATAAATACAGCCGTGTGTGCAGCCTCGATATAGATTCATCCCATTCGTCGCAGATAATATAGACTTTACTTCTACATCAAACAATTTCATTCCTCACTTTAATTCCATTTACTGGTATTATACTCCCATTACACTTATATTTCAATGTACAAGCTTTGCTTTAAGGAAAAACCACTGTATTCCTAAATACGATATTTCATCTCTTGATAGACCTTGTTAAAGGTTTTAAGTATGCATGGCATTTTAATAGAAAATCCCTCTAGAATAGACAGACTTTTTATTATCTTCATCTATTTTCAAGGGATTTTATCATACATTTGATCTACTTACATAGATTATGGGGTTTCGTTAGTTATGAGGTTTCGTTATTATGATTTTGGTAGTTATAACGTTATAGCCTTATAGCATCTACTCATATCTATCTAAAATTTAATTGGATTCCTGCTTCCACATTGGTTCTAAGGATAAAACAAATTGATAGCTGCAGACTTGATTTCCGTCAAATTCACAGATCACTTGAAATCCACGATAAGAAGGATTTTCATAGGTACTTGAGTCTGAACTTAACATGAGCGCTATATGATGGGTTAATCCAACATAATAATTACCATCTTCACCAACGCGAACTGCCCGCTCAAGCTTTTCTTTGGTTGAATATAGCTCTTTTCCTTCCTTTGACAATAAACTATCAAAGACCTGTATGTTACTAGGCACTACATCATCAAAGGAAAGACAGATTTCTTGATCATATTCAAAAAGTTCTTTTGGGTTAGGAAAGCAAGGAATCTCCAATTGCATTAAATCTGCAAATGGAATCGCTTCCTCTTGTTCCCCGTTCCAATCCTTCTTCGATCCAACCACCATTAATTTTGTATCCCCAACGGATGCATGCATCGTTGGAATCTCATTCAAAAGTGCTTGTTGAGCACTTGAAAAGGTGAACTCGTTATTCCATTGATCGTAAGGGAAAGCATTCAGCTTGCTGGGTACAATATGATGTCCATCCTCTGCAATCTTCAAACTTCCATAATCCTTTTCCTTATCCTGTTCCACCAAATGTACCTCAGTATCTGAAATCTTATGAAAAGCTAACTGACCATAACCATTGTTTGGAACAAAGATATTTTGATAGTTCAAATGCAATACTTTTTTTTGATAGCTAATATTGAATGGAATCCCATATTGATATACATTCAAGTGAATTCGATAGATCCCAGAACCAAATCCGAACAACGAAAGTAATTCATAGGTACCATTTTGATCGATATCCGCAACGCATGTATTCTCTAGGGAGTCAACGATTGGGTACACTCTACCATCATGAATCAGGTAGGTTCCTGCTGAAACATCTTCTTTCGTATAAGCTTGGTATGCAACTACTTGCATTTTTTCATACAAGTCTGGAATGGAGATTTCGACTACATGAAAAGGATCTCTCGTCGTATATTCTAATCCTTCCAATCCTTTTTCTTTGTTCTCTTCTACCTTATCATGGATTAATAAAAGTGCTTCCTCTTCGGTTAATTCATTTGTACTTACTAAGTTCTCTTCTCCTAGTGCCTTTGTTTGATTGTTACACGAAGAACTAATCAATAACGCAGATAATAAAAAGCAAACGAATATCACTTGTAACAATTTCTTGTAAATCATAGGTTATCCTCCTTATCGATTGGATAAAAAACTTACGGATAGAAAGAGATAGAATAAAATACAAAGAATCAAAGAAAGCAAAGATAAGCTTTTATAATTGATCACTCGTTGTATTCGTACCTTTGCATTCCCTCCTCCAAATGTAGCCACGTTGACCATAGACTTTTCTTTAGCCAGTGACAATAACGTCATGGCATAAGCACAGCGTTCTTCTTCTTTCAAGGATTGGATCGTTGCTTCGTCACAAGCTAGTTCCATGTCCTCAGTAAAGTAATGGTGTAATATCCATATCAAAGGATTAAACCAATGAATACAAGCTATCACAGTCGCAATCATACGAAAAAGATTGTCGTGTCGTTTGCAATGGGTCTTCTCGTGAGCAATGATATATCGAGTCTGCTCCTTAGTTAATGATAAATCCATCGGAAGTATAATCTTTTGACGAAATAGTCCAAAGACGATAGGGACCTTCGTTGCACTACTTTGATAGATACCGTCATAACCTAAGATTGCATTATGGAATTCTCTCTTACTAGCAACGTACATACACCCCCAAAATAGGAGTAAAACAACAGTAATTACACTCCAAACGATGGAAATAATGACAAATGCTTTGGTCCATGCTTCCGATTCTAAGGTCACAGGATGGTAATCACTAGCTTTTTGGATTGTATTCAACAAAGTAACTTCTAGCCCTTTGTGTTCCAGTGGAATTGATATACTTTTTACCATACCCTGAGGAAGTAAATTCATGATGCTAACTTGATTCGTAAATCCCACTGGACAAAGGAATCTCAGAAAAACAACCCCGTACAAAGCATAAATCAATCTTCTTGGAATACACTTAATGTTTCGTAGTACAAGTAAACAAAGTGCTAGTAAGGAACCGATGATTGACATATTCAGAATCCAATAAAATAGTGGGATCATACTCTAATCCTTTCTTAGCTTTTTTTGAATTAATTCTGTTAGTTCCTCTACTTCCTCAGAAGATAAGGTTTCATTTTGCAAAAAAGCAGAAATAAATGCTTTTTTGGAACCCTGATACAATCGATGAATCAATTGATTCGTTTCTTCATTTTGAATGGTTTCTCGTTTTACTCTCGAGATACAGGTAAAATTGGGTTCCAAACGCTCTACTGCTTCTTTCTCAATCAATTTTTTAATTACAGTATAAGTAGTATTCTTATTCCACGAATATTCCTGATCTGCTAAGATACTCAGCTCTTTGGCTGTGATCGGCTCATTCTCCCAGATTAACTCCATTACCTTTAACTCACTATCAAATAATTTTATATTCAAAAAAACACCTCCAGACTATTACAATAGTATGATTAAATACTATCACAATAGTCTGGAAGCGTCAACATTTTTTACCATTTACTTCTAACATAACCAAAGCTTCTTCCAAACTAATACACTTTGCATATCTTCGATTCCACATTTTATGATTATAATATTGATACGTCTGTTCTCCTGTTAAGAATTCATTATCAACCGTTGTATTACAAGAGGCTGGAACAATCATTTCAAATCCATGTTCAAACCCACACTTAATGGTAGCATCTACACAGTAGTCTGTTTGCAATCCAACTACCACCACTTGCTCTTCTTTCTTAGACTTAAGATACTCAACGAGCCCCGTATCTTTAAAAGCACTATTGACCTGTTTTACAAATATCTTATCCTTATTCAGAGGTGCAAAATCAGGAAAGATCTCAAAGCCCTTCACTCCCTTAGTTAATTCGACTCCATCATCATGCTGAATATAGATAATTTCAATTCCAGCTTCTCTTGCTTTGGTCATTAATAACTTAACATTTGTAATAAACTGTTCTAACCTATAAAGCTCTTTCGTAACAATCATTTCTTGTGCATCAACAATAAGTAATACCATAAAAGCTTCCTTTCTATGTACCTTGAATGGTGTAATAAGCCTAAGTCCTATATTTTCTATAAATCTATATTCTACTAGTTCTAGAATCATTTGAATGAAGCAAAGGATTGGATTCATCGGCGCTCTTAATCTTATAACAATAGTATGTTCTTTAGCAAACATAATTTGAAATATAATATAATTCCTCCACTCTCTGTTCCTTGCATAAAAAAAATCTCCAACTGGATACTGAAGCGAACTCCTTTCGTTAGACTTAATTTTGTCTAACAAAAGGAGTTCGCTTCAGTATGAGAAATATGAATGTAACAGTTATAGTGTGAACTTGTGAACAACCTCATCGAGCATACGAGCAGTAGCTTTATTTGCATCCGCTTGGTTTTGAGTATGAATCGCTATCTGCTGAGTCTCCTCATTTCTTTCAACAATGACTTCTATGGCTTTGCTATTCTCCTCACAAGCACAGGCAACACTAGAAATGTTTTCAGAAATCCCTCGAACTGACTGCTGTAAATTATGAACAAACTTCTTCACATCTGCAATATCATTCTTAATTGTTGTGACATCAAAACTGTACTCCTTTGACAGCTGAGCAAAACCTTCAAAACGATGTAAGATATCGTGTTCAATGAACTGTATAATCTCATGAATACACTCATTTACCGCTGTGATATTCTCGTTGGAATTCTTGCAAAGTTCCTGAATATTAGCAGCCGTCTTACCAGAATTACTTGCAAGTGCTTTAATCTCACTTGCAACAACCGCAAACCCTTTTCCTGCTTCTCCTGCTCTGGCTGCTTCTATCGATGCATTCAAAGATAACAAGTTCGTTTGATCAGTGATATTCAGAATACTTTCCGCCATACCATTAATTTCAGTCAGACTGTTAAGTCTTTCCATTGCCTCGTTCACCGATTCTAAAACCGCTTCTAATTTATTCTTACTATTTTGGAAGGCATTCTCTGCATCATCTCTCATCTTTATTGCATTCGACATCATCTTGTCACTGGAATCATCACTGCACTTAAGTTTATCTGCTGTATTTTGAATCACATTCTTGATATTTATAATCTCAGAATTAATATTCTCAGCAGCAGTATTTACATTCTCTAGACTAGCAGATAATTCTTCTGCAACTGCAATGTTCTCATTTGCACAGTCTACCAAGCTCACTGCTGTCTTATGTAATGTTACCGTATTGTCAGCCATCTCTGTACTTTGCGTCCTAATGGACGTAATAATATCTCTAAGTGACTGTATCACCTTATGTGCTGCTATAGTAATCTCACCAAGATCATCCTTACGCTTAATGTATTTACCTATGTTTGTGTCCTTTCTAATATCGCAATCTGCCATACGTAATAATAACTTACCAATAGGTCCTAAAGGTCTCATCGCAGCAGAAATTGTAACAAACGTTACACCTGTTAAAACAATGGTTGCAATGGAACAAAGAACAAGTAGTACATTCTTTGTTTGCCCTACGGAAGCAAAGATTTCTTCCGATGTATCCGTCAAAAGAAAGATCCATCCACGGTCTGCAATGTAGTGATACGCAGCAATACTTTCATCCTCATATTCTACAAAACTGGTATAACTTTCTTTTGCCTCATCGACAGAATCAATAATGTTCAAGATTACTGCATCTTCTGCAACAACTCCAATCATCTCTTCATTTTCATGAAAGATAAACTCACCTGTGTTAGCATTGACTAGGTAATATTTCGCATGTTCTAATCCATTCACTGGAAGCTTTGCTAAGATTTCCTTTAGACCAGTAGTAAAGATACCACCACCAACCAAACCAATAGGCTCTCCTGCATCATTTAGTACTGCTCTGTACATAGAGATAATCTGTTGCTTACTTGCTGGAGATATAATAATACCTGTGTTATATACACCATCTATAGATAGCATTGCATCCTGTAATGCCTTTAATGAATCTCCCGTACGTGTTGTAATTCCAACAACACCAGCATTCGTATGAGTTAATACCTGAGTATTCCACATACTTGCGTATATACCCTCTAAATTACTCATATCTCCACTGAATTTTTCTGTGAACTTCTGCGCTTGTTCTTGAGCTTTTGTATCTGTAGGATTCTTAAGCAGATTCACAATATCACTGGCACGGCTGTAGGCTGTTAGATATGCCTCAACTTCTCTTACGTAATTCTCAATGATGGTGGATCTTTCCGTTATGATTGTTTGCATACTATTCACTGTATTCGTTTTGATATTCTGTTTCAGCTGCCCATTTGTAAACATAAAAAGAACGATCATAACAATGACTTGAATAGTAAGTATCAAAACTGTAATCAAATAAGATACTTTCACTTTCTTCATAACTATTACCTCGCTTCCCTTCATTTACTTTTGTAATGTTCAACATATAATACCAAATCATAAGTTTATAATCTTTTTACCATGAAAAACCCCCTATCTAATGTATTTTCTACCAATTTACCAAAATACCAACATATCAACATAGCAATTTACCAATGTAATAATATGCCATCATACCAATCTACCAATTACCAACGTGCCATGCTCCAAGTCTACGAATATGTACATTCATTTGTGTTTAAATTGTTTGATTTAATGATTTATTATATATTATTTATTATTCAATTCAGTTATTTGATTTCTATTTTAATTATATCTTATTTTTAACAAAAAACAAAGCACTAATATTGTAATATTCAGTTTATATTAATAAAAAGGTTCCAAACAGTTTTGGGATGTGATTTTATAAAAAATGTTTCGGTGTACAATTAACCTAACGTATTCTCCAACGTTTTTTTGTATAATAAAAAACCTCCAAGTGCCAGTCTCGCAAAACAAACCACTCGGAGGTATATAAATGCATTATATTAAAATATCAATCAAGAAACATCAATACAACTTGTGACGACATTATCGTTATAAACTTATCTTTTATTTCTGATTACTCTACCATTTAATACATTCGTATGTTTACCATGCTCTACTGCAACTTTACCATTAACAATGACATATTCGATACCTTTTGGATAATGAATTGGATCTACATAAGTACCCTGATCAAGGATGGTATCAGGATTAAAGATTGTAATATCTGCATAGTAGCCTTCCTTTAATAAACCTCTATCCTTTAAGTTCATCGCAGTTGCGGCTTTATAAGTTAATTTCTTAACTGCATCTTCTAGTGAAAATACCTTTTCTTCACGAACATATTTGCCTAAGATTCTTGGAAAACTTCCATAGAGTCTTGGATGAGGTTTTCCTGGTGCTAATAAACCATCCGTACATGCATTCATTTCAGGTCGTGCCATAAATAACTTAACATGATCTTCCACTCCGTAGAAATCTACCATACCTACTGCATTCTCTTCTTCCATTAATAGATCAAAGGCTGCTGTATATGGGTCAAGATTGCGAAGTTGTGCTAACTCTACAATGCTTAGTCCTACAGCGTCTTGATTCTTTTCCGTCACGACACTCGTTACATAGATATTTTCAAAGCCTGCAAAATCCACAAAATTATCCCATCCATGAATACCATGCTCCATATCATAGCGCATTTTTTTACGCATCTCTGGATCTCTTAGACGTTCAATCACTTTATTCGTACCACCATCATGTACCCAAGGTGGAAGAATTGCACCCATCATTGTACTTCCTGCAACATATGGATATTGATCAAAACTCACTTTAATTCCTTCCGCCTTTGCTTGTTCTAGTAGCGAAAGAACTGTATCTATTTTATCCCAATTTTTTTTACCTGCTACTTTAAAATGAGACCAGTGAACTCTTACTCCTGATTTTCTTCCTATTTCAATTACCTCATTCATAGAATCCACGATGGTATCCGCTTCACTTCTTTGATGAATCACAAAAACACCATCAAATTCTGCTACAACTTTACACATCTCTATAATTTCTTTGCTTTCGGAATATGCACATGGAATGTAGATTAACCCTGTAGATAAACCAAAAGCACCTGCTTGCATTTCTCTACGAGTAATTTCTTTCATTTTCTCAATTTCTTCCTCGGTAGGCTGACGATTGTCAAGTCCCATAGCTTCCATACGAATATTACCATGAGGTACTAAATAACACTCATTGATTCCAGGTCCAACCTTTTCAATCATATTAAGATAATTATCTGTCGTTTCATAGGTCCAATCTATCTCATCACTGACACCATCAAGTCCAGCAATATTCTTACGCCAATCGGAGATATATTCCTTTGGGAGTGGTGCCATGGATACGCCATCTTGACCTAAGAACTCGGTTGTAATCCCTTGCATAATTTTTGGCATTACATGAGGGCGTAATAAAACATCTAAATCACTATGGGAATGGGTATCAATAAAACCTGGTGCTACCACTAGCCCAGAAGCATCAATAACCCGATCAACTTCTATCTTGAAATTTAGCCCTATTTTCTCAATTTTATTATCTTTTATTAATAAATCAGCTTCATAAGCGGGTTGTCCACTTCCATCGACTATTTTAGCATTTTGTATTAAAGTATACATATGATCACACTTTCTTCTTTCTGATACTTATTAAGTATCATATTCATTGATTATAGGGTTATTGGAAACTAGCTTACTTAACATGAAGAAACGTTAAGTAAGCTAATAATGTCCATTCTTTATTCTGCAGAATAATACCTAGACTAACAATGCTTTCATTACACTGTAATAGCATTCACATACTTTCGTAAGCTGCTCTACTTCAATGTATTCATCTACGGTATGAGCTAAGCTTTCTAGGGATGGTCCAATGCCTAATGTTTTGATACCAGCTTCTCCAGCATAGTGGGAGCCATTGGTACAGAAATTATATTGTGTAACTTCAGGAGTAAATCCAGCATTTTTTAACTCCGTAAGAACTGCTTGAACCCATGGTTCATCTTTATCGTATAACCAACCTCCGAAGAAACGCTCTCCTGCGATTTTATTCCCTGTATAACACATTTCTTCACCAACAGCATAGGATACTTTAACTTTTAATTCTGGATCTTTAGCCATTAACTGATCCAGTAATTCTTGTATTGGAGCAATGACAGATTCTTTTGTTTCACCAACCAATAAACGACGGTCATAAGTAGCACGACAATATTCTGGTACTACCGATGCACCTGGGTATGGAGAAGATTTGATATCTGTAAGTTCTAATATGCCTTTTCCTAATACAGGGTGTTCTGTTGGAACTAAGGTGCGTATTGCATCAATCACCTTACTCATTTTATAAACAGCATTGATCCCTTTTTCCGGATTCGCAGAGTGAGCTGGTTTTCCAAAAGTTTCAACAACTATTTCACCACGACCACGTTGACCAATCTTAACATTTAACTGACTTGCTTCACCGATAATGACATAGTCTGGTTTGAAATTTGCAGAGATTTCACGCGCTGCAACTCCTTCAAAGCATTCTTCATGTACCACTCCAGCTACTAAGATTTCACCTGCAAAGTCACGTTTTGTATCTTGTGCAAAATGTTTTGCAGCTGCAGTAAATGCTGCCACAGCACCCTTCATATCAGAGGTTCCACGTCCGTATAATTTACCATCAATAATATCTCCAGCATATGGATCTTTTGTCCATTTGGTAGGGTCAGAAACAGGAACTGTATCGATATGTCCATCAAACAATAGCTTTGGACCTGGACGATTACCTTTGATCACACCAATCACATTCCCATACTTATCATAAGTTACATCATCAAAGTCATTTGCCTTACAGAACTCTCCAATCGTTTCTGCAGCTTGTTTTTCTTCTCCAGAATAACTTTTCGCTTGAATCATTTTTTTTGTTAAATCAATCAATTCCTGTTCTCTATATGTACTAAGCATTCTTTTTCCTCCAATATATAATTATGATTCGAAACGTGTGGATTTACCGTTCCATACTACATTACGATAGTTTTCTTTGTCGGTATCTCCTTCAGTAGAGATAAATAATAATCTTGAATTTTCATTCAATCCTAATTTTACTTTTAAGTCAATGATCGAATCGTCGGTAAGTACATTATATATGCAACCAAGGGTAGCAGCACCACTTTCTCCTGATACAACCTTTTGATCACCATCCAATGGGCTAGCTAATACACGCATACCATCAGCCGCAACGTAATCTGGACAAGAGATAAATGCATCTGCATAATCTTTCAATACATCCCAGCCGATTTGGTTTGGTTCACCACAAGCAAGACCTGCCATAATCGTATCTAAATCACC
>JAEZKD010000014.1 GCA_023415655.1 Bacillota bacterium
ACTTCATCCTTAAGGGTTTTTTCTGTCTTTAATATCTCTAGCATCTCATTGAGTGCTGTTTTTTGCTCCCCACTGATCGAAGTATCGGTTAGCATCTTCTCAACTTCAGTAATCTTATTCTCTGTTGCCATAACATCATTCACCGCGTTGATGATGTCATCAATCACTCTGCCAATGCTATGGGTGATTGCATCACTACCCTGAGTATTGATAGCCATTGTTTGGCTAAAATTAACTTCATATCGAATCATTTGATCTGATTTTGTATAATAAATTGGGTCTGGATTCTCATCGGTAAGGTTCGTCACTTCACAGTCAAAGTAATGCTCTGGTCTTAAATCATTCTTTGAAAAGCTGTCCTTGTGATACGAAACGTTGATCTGTCCTAATTCTTTCCATTCTTTATAGACATCCTCGCTCATAACAATTTCACCAATATCTGCAAGGAAGTTGATCGTACCTGCTTCTGGAGTATACGCAGTAGGGTCTGTAGAGCTGATGTAATTTACAGTGCCTGTAAAATCCTCTAACTCCATATTTCCTTCATCGTCATACTGAATGTCTCCATCTGCATCACGAACTGGGAATTGGATATTAAGCTCTCCATTCTCTTCTTGCGTTTTCAGATCACTATATGCAAGACGTAGGCGATAAGCTGATACATAATTCGGTTTATTTGCTATGTGAAATGAGGTTGGATCGTCTGGATTATAACTGGATAACTCAACAGAATTTAAAGTAGTCTGGATGATATCAATATCTCTTCCTGATAACTTTTCTGTTATTCTATAATTCAGATTTGTAGTTTGTTCATCAAATACAAGGCTTGTGTCTGTCTTATATCCACTGAACACATATCTACCAGCATAGTTGGTATTACCCTCTTGAAAGATTTGATCACGATATTGCTTTAAAGTAGCTACAATACTATTGCGATCCTGTTCCGTCAAGGTATCTGTAGAACCATTTACACAATAGGTATGGATCTTAGTTAAAATATCATTGGCTTCTTTGAGTGCACTTTCTGATAAATCCATCCATGCAAGTGCATCTGGTATATTCTTTTCATAATACTGGTTTAGTTCCGTAAGGTTGGTTCGAAGCTTTAATGCTCTTGTTGCAACAATCGGATCTTCAGAAGGTCGTTGAATCTTCATGCCAGTAGAATATCGCTCTTCTAGTTTTGATAAGGAATTTTTGTTTGCATTGATATTATACAAAACATTATTCGTCATCATCTTATTCGTAATTCTCATGGTACCCTCCTATTGAGTATTATGCTCCCATATAATTAATCAATCGATCAAAACATTCATCCATTACTGTGATAACTTTTGCAGATAATCCATACGCATTCTGATATCGGATTAGATTCATCGCTTCATCATCCGCGTCAACACCACTGATTGAAAGTCTTTGATTTTCCACTGCTGCTAAAATATTATTTTGGTTCACAGCAAAACTGCTTGTTTTCTTTGTATCAATTCCAATCTCTGCAATTAGTGTTTGGAAAAATTGTGCTGGCTTCCCTTGCTTAAACATCGAGACATCATCTTTTAAAGCAAGTAACTTTTCTACGTTATCGTTATTGCCAATTCCATCGGTAATATCGGTAGAAGCAGCAATCTTATTAGGATCATTATAAACTTCCTCTGTGATACAGAAATTCTTAGCATTCATTAGATAATAAGAAGCATAGTTCCCTTTCTCATCCACATAATCCTGAGCATAAAGACCAGTTTTTGAAGTGAATAGATACCCATTTATCTCATCCGTTGGAGATTGTGAAAGTATAAAGTTCTCACCTGTTACAACATCTTTTCCATTAAAAAAGTCTAGCCCTGTCTTACCATTAAGATCGACACCACTTGTATGTACGTCATTGAATGCTTTTGCATAGGTACGCACAAACTTGTTTAGCTCTGCCATGTAATAAGGAATTCCTTTGTAGGAGATGCTATCTCCAATCTTTACATTCTCTTCATCTACATCAATCAAAACTTCCTCTTCTAATGTAAATTCATATTCATAAGCACCAGTATCTTCATTCAATTTTACTGCAAAACCATTGTATTTATATTCATGGTTTCCAACTGTAATAACACCGCTTGTAGGAATATTTAAGTCCTCTGCATTATTAATTCTAGTATCAGTAACCACAATGGTCATGTCACCGGAGGATGCTGTTACTTTTCCTGTGAAGTTCTTTCCATTGTTACCGTCACGTACCTCATATAGTGCTTGTAAGGTCCCACCTAATGTTGGGCTTTGAGTATTTAATTTTTGTCCATTCGCCCAAGTGATATCATACAAACCATCCGCATCATTCATCGTTAGTTTATCTGTTCTAGGAACTGTTTTTAACTGATGATACTGATAGGTATCTACTAAGGTCTGATTATCTAATTTGACAGTATAAGAGGTAATTCCAATATCATAACCAACTACTTTTTCTTCGACAGAGATATTTGCAAAACCAGATAATTCTTCCACCATAAGGTTTCTTTGGTCACGCAAATCGTTTGCTGTTCCACCGCCAACCTCCAAGGTATTGATCTGTTTTGTAATCGTAGCAATCTGTTGTGCCAAAGAATTAATACGATTCACTTGGTTTTTAATCTCAAAGTTACATTCCTCTTGAATTGCTTCTAAGCTAGTTGCAAGTGAGTTTATAAACTCCGTCGTACTCTGTGCATAGTTAGATACTTCCGTTCGAACTGTTAAATCAGTTGGATTCTTACTCAATTCTTGAATGCTGTTATACATTTTATCAAAATTAGTTGTAAAGCCCTCAAGCTTGACTTCATTGAAATAGTTTTCAATCGTAGTCATATAGTATTCTTTTGTCGAATAAGCACCATACATCGTATTATTAGTACGGTATTTGATATCATAATAGGAGTCACGCATCTGTTCTACACCGGTGATATTAACCCCTGTACCAGCCATACCATAACGACTATTTACACGCAAAGCGGATCCAGCCTGCTGTTTTGCAATCTGTCTGGAATATCCTTCTGTTTCTGTATTCGATATGTTGTGAGCGGTTGTATTCATTCCTGCCTGCGAAGCATATAGCCCAGAGGTTCCGATCGATAATCCAAAAAATGTTCCCGGCATTTCACCACATCCCTTCTATTTATAACCTAGTAACAATATGTTCTAGCATCTCATCAATGACATTCACATATCTTGCTGCCGCATTATATGCATGCTGAAATTTAATCATATTGGTCAATTCTTCATCCGAGGAAACTCCAATGACACTTGATCTTTGATTACTAATGCTCATAACCATACCCTCTTGACTTTCAGCAATGGTTTTCATTTTCTCACCCTTAGTCGCCAGTGCACCTGTGTAGCTATTATAGTAATCAGAAAATGAATTCAAAGTAAGCGTATTTGGATCAAGCGTTGCAAAAGGTTGTTTCCAAGCTGCTAATAAAGCTTCGGTTGTCTTAACATCATAATCACCCGTATTCGTATTCATACTAAGTGGAATGAGTGATTTATTCTCTAGTACTGCTTGATTAACCGTGATTTCACCAACCGTATACAAAGAATAATTATTCGTAGGATCCTCTTCGTTATAAATAAGAGCTCCCTCTATTGTTGTTCCATCTGCAAGCACAATATCATTGGCTGGCATATAACGATCCATGGATTTACGGCTAAATAACTCCTGTCCTACCGTACCAGGAGGGCCATCTTGACCTACTGGTGCATTCTCAACATCCAAAATTTTAATTACCGTATCTTCCTCATAAGTATAAGTAGAACCATCGGATAGCGTTACTTGGGTCCCCGCTGCAATGGTAACTTCCTTATTCGGGCAGAGAATGTCATTCAATGTAGTTACGATTCCATGGATTAATTGGTCAAATTGTGCCTGAGTAGACATAATAATCGATGGATCAATTTTCTTATTGTATGCTTTTACTTTTTCTCCGTGTTCCTTGACTGCTGCATTATAACCATCAACATCTAAATTGCCATCTTCATCAAGATAATCATCCTTAACTGGTGCAATCGGAATGTCCGTATACTTTGCAACCTTAGTACCACGAGCAAGAATCAATCCCTTTAAGCTTCCTACATCAGTATCATTTACCGATGCTGGTACTTCATCCAGATTAAATACTTGACTATATCCATATGCAGACCAAACAGGTACTAACATCTCCGAATTTTCCATGGAGCCATTCTCATCTGCAAAGAATGCTTCGTCACCCATTTCTTTTCTTCTTAGATCAGAAACACTCATCGTAGTCATATACATTGTGGCATCTTCCGTCACAAATGGCATTCCCTCTGCATTTACGGTAACTCGTCCATCTTCATTTTCACGATAGGTAATTTCTATGATTTGTCCAAGCTCATCTAATAAACTATTTCGTGTATCACGAAGGTCGTTCGCTTGTTCTATTCCATTACTTTCATAAAAACAGATTTTATCATTTAATACCGTAATCTGATCTCCGATTTCATTGATTCGTTTGACATTTGCTTCAATTTTGGTATTAAGATTTAACTGATATTCACTTAATTGTTCAAATATATTTTCAGTACGCTCAATAAAGCTTACACTTGTTTCTACTAAAGATGCTCTTTTTACAAGACTATCTGGTTCCTTTGCAAGTTCCTGAAGATTCGTCCAGAATTCTTCCATTGAATCTTGAAAGGCAACGCCATTCAGCTCACCCATCAAATTCTCTATTTCACTTGCTGTCTCATATTGAGAATCATAAAAACCTTGTCTGCCCAGCTCCATACGATAAGAACGATCAAGAAACATATCTCTGACCTGTCGTACGATCTGAGTATCAACACCTAAACCTGTTTGCATTGGGGATATATAGGATTGACCGATTGTTTGATAATAAGACGTCTGAAGTACCGTTTGTTGTCTTACATAACCGTTGGTTTCTACGTTTGCTAAGTTATGAGACGTTGTATTCAGAGCATTTTGACTAACCCGCAATCCAGAAGCACCTACATAAAGGCTGCTCATTAGTCCCATGGAATTTCACCTTCCTTTGCGTTGTTATTTTTTTGCAAATTTTCATTCGCAACGCTACCTATTGCTTCGCATCAAACATCCCTGTTTGCGTAGCTGGCATCTCAAATTGAGAAGCCCTCTTGGTATAATTGTTACTCCCCGGTGACATCCTTGTACTTTGAATTAAATTCATATTGAATTCAATCATATCTAGGGATTGCTGGATTAAAGACTTGTTACGACCATTTAACTCTACTAATGTATTCATGACACTCTTTAACCTGTCATGGATTTCACTTAATTTTTTTTGCTCTTCTGGTTGCTTTTCCAAGAAAGCAATCAATGTTTTCATTGTTAATGAACTTGGTTTTTTATTAATTACAGTTCCAATATTAACAATAACCTCTTCTCTCTTATGTTCAAGAACATTTACTTTCTCTATTACCAATTGTTCTTGCTCAGTAATCTGCTGTAAGGAGGCGAGGTCATTGTCGATTATTACTCTTGTTTTTTGTGTTACAATCGGAATCAGATCCCGATAAAGCTTTTCTTCAGACTCCAAAGTATCAATTAATTCCTGAATCAAACTTGCCAAGTAGTAGCCTCCATTCTATTATTCTCATCCTAGATGGACTCATTGAAATAGTTATTTATCATCTTATCAGCGATTTCTTCTGCACTGACATTATAATTACCAGATGCAATACTCTGTTTCAAAGCATTCACCTTATCTTGACGAATCTCTGGAGCTTGAGCAACTGCTTGCTTTGCAACTTGGATATCCTTTCCTAGCTGTGAAATCTCAACTCGATCCTTCTTTGATACTGTGCTTGCCTTCTCAACCTGTTTCGTACTATTCTGCTTGTATAATTGACTAATCTTACTAAATGCATCAATTCTCATGTATTCCACCACCTATCTTCTAACTTACCAAATTTCTAACTCATTATGGGTTCTACCCTATTTATCGGAAGAAACGATTTTTTCTTTAGCATCTTTTCTATATTTTTTAAACACTTAACGCAAAATTCACTCTTTTTTTAC
>JAEZKD010000088.1 GCA_023415655.1 Bacillota bacterium
ATCGAAAGATAGCAAGGAGCTCCTTTATATATTTCAAAATTATTCTCTTACCTACTTCTTCAAAGTTACTGTACCAAGTACAGAGGGATTGGCATAGCCGGTACCGGTCTTATCATACCAGTTATAGGTTCCAGCTCGGCTGCTGCTTCCCGCATCATCATTAATCTGGAAATCCAAGCCGACATTATAATAATTTACAAAGGCATGGGGTCATTTCTAATCCCCATGCCTTTATAGAATATCACTATTCTGTTTGGTATAAAATCGCTCATTCTTATAAAAATGCGACTGCAGTACTATTGATTTATCATATTTATTCATAGGTATTCTCCTAGGCAAATTTATCGTTACCCCCGCCATATATCACATTGCCTCTTTAAGAACTTGGATGTCTCAGCAACTGGACGAATTAGAATATGTCCATGAGTTATTCCTTAGGCTTTACTTGTTCATATCTACTATAAAATCCTCTTTTTTTGCCGTAACTTGAACCCAAGCCGGTCTAAATCCGCTTTTTATTGCATTCCGAACTGATTTGATGTTAGACCACGCACAACAATAAAACGGAACTATATTCCTGTTTAATACTTCTATGGCAAGTCTACTTGTAAGGCTGGAAGCTACTCCTTGCCTTCTATATTCAGGCAGTACATCAATCCCTATCTGCCACATAGTATCGCAATCACAGGAGCATCCTGCGAGTCCGATCAATCTTCCATTATCAAAAGCACCGATAGCTAACTTGTCAAGCTGTTTACGCTTTTCACATAACGCATTCTGCCATTCCGGTAAATAATATTTCGAAAAATCTTCCGGTTCTAGGATTCTCGTTTCATACTTACATTCAATAATCCTTATAGAATTCATATCTGGTAAAAAATACTCTGCCATAAAGCAAATGTTTAAGTTATACGGTTTAAGTTTTTCAATTAATACATGTAAATTAGGTGTTTCAAAACAATGCTCAACAGGGTATTTTGCTATGTACTCGCTTACTGCTTCCATTAATACTTCTGATACGGAAGCTACAATGTTATTACCGTAGGAGGTCAAATCACAAGAAAACGGTAATTCCAGATACCTTCTGGCCTTAGGATTTTTGCCGGAGATTACCGTCTTGTTTTCTGTCTTATTAAAGTCCTCCATGTTACAATTGCTGTCAAAGGCTGATTGCTGCATCGCGATCCTCATTATTTCGTTATTTGTCATGGTTGTCCTTTCTATTCCTATTCATATTATGATTCAATGCAGGATATTGTTATAGACTTCTTGTAAGCATTGACCATCTGAGCGAACCTTACCTGTTTCCATGAACGAGAACCATCTCGTTATAATTTAAGTATACCAGATCCTCTATTCGGAAAGAGTCCAACGGAACTGTTTTTACGAGCTTCAAGTTTTCTGGTTCACTCCATATTGTTGCTAAAATGATTTCCGGCACCTCACTTAAAATATCGCGAAATAGACATGTATACTCCTCAAACTCATCCGTATAATTTTTATAATTATTCCTCTCGGTTCTCGCGATGACCGCATCGATTACAAAGGATTCCGCTTCCATCGTTGATTCAATGATATTCTCAGAAAAAGCATCTTCTGAAGTCATATTTTCTAACAGTAATTCCTCCGGATGCTCAATAATTTGTTTCAAAGGAATTCCTGTACTTTTCTCAGCGTTTTCCTCTTCCTCTGTCCGAAAGTAGCAAATCGAATCTCGCATCAGATCATTCTCCAGTTGATACTTTCGAAGCATTTCCATACTCGCTTGGTACTCCGGATTCACATCCATGATATCTTCTTGTTGATCGTGAAGCATTGCTTGAAATAACTCCTCAACTGTACGATTGTAAACTTCCTTTTGTTCTTTATACTCCGGCTGATTCATAAATTCTCTGATCTGACAAAGTCTCTCCAGTCGATCCTTTTTCTTTACTTCAATAGCCTCCTTAAAGGTCCTGCCTTTCATTTCTATCAGTCCGCCCACACACGAATCGCAGTTACAATAACCTTTTTGGTAGGCTTCATAATTATTTAAATTTTCAAACATTCTTTGATACCCATTTTTCTCTAATATCCGAACCGCTCGCTCGTCACAAGTTAGGATCAAATTGAATCTACACACCTTGCCACCCCTTTCAGTAACACACCTTCACATATAACAGACTTTATACCATGACAACACCCATATCCAGCATAAACATAATCGGACTATCTCTTTCCTTCGTGATTACCGCCAATTTCGAGTCATACTATCATTTAGTGCATCTTTACCTAATAAGCATATTGTGAAGTTGTATACCCTCCCCAGTTGATAAAGATCACAACTATTTCTTCACAATAAATGATTAAGATTCTCTATAATTTTCTTTAGATTGTGTTTCACAGATAATGTTCCATCAATTACGATAACAGGACAACTAAATTTCATAGCACATTCTTCAACTGCTTTTGAATCACGATTTTCTACTACTTTTCGGAATTCCATTTGTTGTACAAACATATCGCCACCATTAAGAACTCTTGCTCCGAACCTTTTTTCTTCCCTCGCTTGAATTCTTTTCAATCTTTCTTCCAGTGGCGTTTGAACCCAGAAAGCAATATCAATCTGTGAAAGAATTTCATCACTCCAATTCATTGTAACTCCAGAAATAATAAACCTGGGATGAGTCTTTATATCCTCCATAATTGCGGTTTGTACTTCACTCTTTGTTCTAGGCTTCGAAAAAGGAAGTTCGTCTAAATGCTCAGTATCAATTACACTGTTATTTTCTAAAGCACATTTTCTTGATTCTCTTTGCTCAGGAAAATAATAATCTTCCACATCCATCTCAAAATAGCCTATTTGTTTTGCTAACTCATGAGTTAGAGTCGACTTCCCGCCTCCATTCAGCCCGAAAATAGCAATTCCCTGAATCATTCTTTATACCCCACATATTCAAATTTGTAGAAGCACTAGCATTGTATAATGATGATACATTTTTAACTGTCATAGAAGTTTTTAAAGGACACAACTACCTAATAAACACAATGGAAGTTGGGTTTACTTGGCATTTATAAAGATTGTAAGCTAACCTATATTTTATAGCAGTTTATAATCAACCGTACATCAATACTATTTTCTTCTTAAGTTTGGATATTCCATAAAAAAAGAACTTATAAGGAATACTATTGCATATACAAGAATGATATCTAACTCTAAATCCCTATCAAAATAATAATATGCTACAACATTTATTAATAAATAGATACCTATAGAAACAATACAATTTGATAATATTTTTTTTATAGTTCTATCTCTATTCTTCATGCAACCCCACCTTAATTCAATCTAGTTATACTTTTTTGGTTCAATGGCTTTTTATCTCATAAATTCTTTGAAGAGTGTCGAGATTTCTCGCTCTTTCGTCAGAAGATTGGGCAAGCCTATAACCATCAACAAGCCTGTATCCGAAGTGCGTAATTATGCGTTCTGTTATATACATATCAGAGATATTTGATATGTTTGCGTATTGAGCAAAACCATTTCGGTAGGCAGGTACACACTTGTGATAATAATCCACCATGTTTTCAATGTCTGCATTGTCCAAGAGCAAGTTCACAATATCTTCTCCCATATACCCCCATCCCGTGCTGTCCCAATCAATGTAGGTTACTGCATCGTCTGTGACAAAAACGTTCCATACAAAAGGGTCTCTGTGGCATAGTACAATGGGCAGTTTATCGACTTGGTTCCATATTTCATTCACGTTATTATCCGTTTCGATAAGCATCTCGCATAAATGCTTTGGAATTTCGCAGTTAGCGGAGCGTATATAATCGTATACACCGTTCAGCGATTTAAAGTATAAGTACCCGTTTTTGAAAGCATCTGTTTTGCTTAGATTGGTAAATCTTTTCAGTTGGACAGGTTGATTTGCGTACAACTCGCCTTGAAACCTACCAAGCTCGGCGGCAATTCGTTCATACATTTCACCGGTTAAATTTAAAGCAGTTACACCATCTACATATTCCATCCATAATCGTGTTTCAAAATTGTTGATTTCTGCATAATAACATTTTGGACGGCGGATAGAGCTGGTAAATAAATTTTCTAAGTTTGATGTATAAAGATCATATTCTCTACTCCATGAATTAGGGTCACCGTTTCGATCCCATTTCTTTTGTACCTTTAAGACCATTTTATATGGCGTTTTTTCGTTCGTGTTCGTTTCGGCTGTACCGATTATAAGAAATACATCACCCACCGATCCGGCTTGCATTTCCTTTAGCTCATAATCAGCATTAATAATTGTTTTGGATAACATTGTGCTTAAAGCATGTTTTAGTGATTCGAGAATGATCTCCATTTAATTAATACCTCTTTCTTTAGTATTGGGACATACCAGTTAATTTAGAAACCGTATTATAATCAATACACATATGGCTATCACCTTCTTTGCCTACAATTAACGGATATCTCTTAATACACATTTTGTAACTATTGCGAATCACTATTTTATAGACGATTCATCTACTTAATAAACGTAAAGTGGGGTTCACAGTTGGGGACTAATCTAATCATTCAAACAAATCGGCATTTTACGCTCAGTCACTTGCTAAATATATATAGACGCTCTTTGATTTGTTCAGCATCACAATCACACAATTGTTGATTGTTCATACTCTGTGATAAACTACGAACAATGACTCCTCCCAAATAATAGCCAACATCGGAATGGCCTTTATAGCTGCACCAATCTCCAAAAAAATCTTGAACACTTTCTCCCACTTGTACTCGACGCAGATACTCTTTAAATAATATAGTACGATTATCTTTACACCATTTAAGCCATTCTCCATCGTCTTGATGATAAAAATCTGCATTTCCCAAAATTTCTTGCTCAGCATACATAGCTATACCCTCAGTATATAGCTGCCAAATATCTCGTTCAGCATCACTAAATCGGTTTGCTTTTCGATATTGAAAATGCCACAAATGCCCAAGTTCATGATAGATCAATGCCGCCATAGACATATTATCATACCAGCCCAGCTCAACTATTTTCTCAATTCCGAGTAGTACGGTCGGTCTATTCTCTAGATCCGTTGCCCATCCAGCTCCACTACCTAGTCCCAGATAAAGAATAATATCAGCTTCTACCTCACGTCCAAGAACTCTCATTAGTTTCTTGTTAATGTTGTAAGTCATTTCATTGAAGCTATCATGCGCAAGTTTCATTTTATCTACATTAGAAAGTGCATATTCAATTACCGGTATGATTTGACTTCTAAAATCATACTTCGATATATCATCTATACACTTTCTGTATAGACCAGAGGAAATATAATCTGCATACTCCTTCCACTTATCTATTTGGAACGTTCTTTCTGCAAAAATTTCACTAATTCCATTGTATGAATCAATTACTCTAATCATATGATATCTTCCCTAAATTCAAATTTACACTGCAATACCCTTTAACAAGGCTCATTGGGAATGTTAAAGACGGGGTGCATCGTCATCTCATCAATTGGTAATGACGTGTGTTCATGTACAATCTTCCATCTATTCTCTAGATAAATCAATCCCCAGCTAAGGCGATTGTCCATAGCCCTTAAGACATCCCCATCTTTAGAATGACCTTGATAAGTAATGATCCCATGTAAAAAAGCAATATTAGTACTTTCATAAACAGTAATATCTCTGAAGTCTACAATAACATACTCATCACCCAGGCCATCAAACCACTTTTTTATGTTCGTTTGCCACGAAGACATTGTGTTGTAAGCGGCAGCTTGCCAAAGATCATAGTTGATTAGGTTTGAGGCATATTGACCTATAAATCCCTCATAATCTTTGTTCCTGACATAAAGACTGTAGTTATCTAAAACATCTTGAATTTCTCTTTTCATAGCAACTCCTCCGCTTTCTCTGTAGTTTTCTCTATCTAAATCTATTTATCTTAAACCTAAGGGGATGGTGTTATTTTACTTAATGGGTGTTAGCCATAACGCAAAGAAACTATCATTCGTTTTACTAATCACCTAAAGAGCCTGGCTTTCTCCCCATATACAATTGAAAAACATAATCAACCTTGTGATGTCCGCCATGCCTTAATATGGCTTCCCTTATTCCTTCATATAATGCTGTTCTGTTAGCATCCGGCAAGCCCCTGTGATCGGAGTAGGTATTTAGAAGACTGATATATTCGTCCGCACTGTATGTCTGGTTTGCATCGTATAATTTCATTGTTACTTCACGAAACCCGTAATACTCTAAATCCTCGAATCGGAATGAATTGTAGATCTCAGAGGCTTTCCAAAAATCTTCTCGTGATTTTTTAACCGGCCTTTTATTCCATGTATAATAACTATTATAATATTTTTTGTATAGTGTTTGAATCTCCTCATAGAGTTCTTCTCCATCCGCCGGAACGGGATTGTTGCGGAACAGGGCAAATGTCCCGCCTTCTTCTAAAAGACGATAGACCTTGGGACAACCTATTTCCGCGTCCACCCAATGGAAGGCTGAGGCGGCATATATTAAATCATAGTTAGCCTCTTCCAATGAGGCATCCTCAAAAGTGGATGTAACCACATTAAAATTTGTATATCCTTTCAATCTATCTATCAAAAATTCCGTCATATGTACACCCAACTCAACCGCGGTTACATCGTACCCCATGTCGAGGAAGGGGACTGTCGCCTTCCCTGTCCCCGCACCAATCTCAAGAGCTTTTTTACCTTTGTCCGGTCCTGAATATCGGATAATATCCATATACAGCTCATCGGGATATCCCCACCGTACCTTATCGTAGTTCGTGACAATCTCGTCAAAGAATATCCTATTGTTACGTTCCCATCCCGTTCCATTATACATGCCCATGTGATCTCTCCTCAAATATCCCTATTATATTATTGCTTAAGAATATGCCTCGTTCGTAATGCAGAAACTACTTTGTTGAAACAAATAAACCCGACTCTTTCGGAATATCGATTGCTCCTTGCTTAATTCTGATATTCTCAAAATAATCATATAGCTGATCGAAATCACATTCAGAATAATTTGAAATGGTTTTGGTCGATTTCATCCAATCAATCAAATCCCTAGTTTCTGTGATGTGCAATGAATCTTCAAATTTGTAGCTTTGCACATCACAAAAGTATTTACTTAGTAGCTCTGTACCGTTTTGAAGGCTAAAAGAAAAACCATCTGATAAGTCAGGTATATTAGGATTAAGGAGTTTCCTGACATCATACAAATATGTTCTCATACCCCCATTACCATTGGTAGCGGCATAAAATTTGCCACCACTGCGTAACACTCTATGTACTTCAGAAATAGCTTTTGACAAGTCTGGAACATGATACAGCATGTGATTAGCGATGACTACATCACAATAATTATCAGGGAATGGAATGTTTTGTATATCTATTTTTTGAGAGAGTATCTTTTTATGACAAGAGTATCTTTCCTCTACCATATTAACCATACCTTCTGAAAAATCCGACAATATTAATGTGCAGTCTGGGGGAAGTTCATCTATACGACCTTGCCATTGATTACCATTTCCACAACCAAGCTCCAGTATACGATATCCATTATTAAACTCGTAGTGTTCAAAAAGCCATGGATACCAACCTTGTTTATTCGTGCTATGTTTTGTGTGCAGTTTTATCCGTATTGACAAATTATCATCGTTTTGGTATTGCTCAGTAACATTCTCAACCTTATTCATTTTACTCATATAGATACCGCCTAATCTTAATAATATGTAGATCTCATTTTTATAAACAACTGCGAATCCCTCTTACCAAACTATCCCAACTAGCTAATTAACATGTGAAGTAACTATGCTTCGGATTATGTATATTACTAAGTTAATTGCATGGATAAATATTGCTTTGCAAGCCATATTGCGTTATCGGAAACTGCCTTTGTTCCGTCTATGGTATACCTCTATTTATTCGTTTTTAAAGATAATAAATACTCCATTGCCTTTTTGTGATGGTCTAGGTTATCTATCCACTTTATATAATGTCCACAAGGAAATTCACCACATTCACCACAATGGCTTATTTGCTTTTCATTACAACATACACGAAAATCAATAGTACCGCAGCCGCATTTCCAAAGACAATCATTAGTTGTATTCCAGCAACCTCTGCACAATGGCGCCTTTTTTATCACCGCCTCGGCATCTTCGTTTTCACCAATCCATCCTATGCTTCTGAACCACCCAGCTAATGCTTCAGCTGATTTTATATCCTTTTCAACCGTGACTTTGTATTGGCTACATTCGTTACAGTCAACACCACAAGCTGATAACTTTAACTTTTCCACAGTAAGCCCTCCTGTCCAAAATATAAAATAATGTTCAGTTCTAAGAAAGCTATATTATCTTACTAACTATCTTGCCTTATAGGCTTGGAATAATAACCCATCTCAATATATTTCCTCCAAATTTAAAGACATTACTCGTTATTGTTAACAATTTTGAACCATTTTCCTTTATGAACCTTCATCATTCTTATAAACATAATGAAAAGTTCCAGCATTTACAATTTAACTTATTGATTATTATATAGGTTTAGCACATTTCCATCAATTGAGCAGAACTGTTCATGAGTACAGGAAATAAAAAAGATCTTATTGTCTTTTAAAAAAGCCAAATCCCAGAGCCAATTATTGTTTTGCTTATTATATATACAATCTTTAAAATCGTAAATTGTTTTTTTATCTTTCAAAAACCTAGTAGTTATGTGGTCAATCTTAAAATATATAATCAGTACTTCCGGACCCTTTGTAACTGGCGATTCACAAGTATATTCGCAATCTTGAATACTGTCGGACAAATATCCCCATTTTGTCTTGTGAAAATCCTCCAAACCTTTGAATTCATCATTCGTGTATATAGAGAGGCAGAAGGAGTCGGCATACTTAAGTACGAAATTTATAAAATTTTGGTAGCCATGTTCATTTTCAACTTCATTCATACTTACAAAATATCCATTTGTACTATATGTTGCCTTTTTCACAATATCTCCCGCCATTTCGTATATAGTTAAATAATCATATCTCCAATATTCTTTATCTTCTATAATATAATCCTCTTGTACTTCCATTTTTCTCCTCACCATAAAATTCGTTCATCTAGTGGGAATTTGTCTCATTACAAATAATTAACCATTATATATTCTTCATCATTTTCGTCAACGATTACAAAGCCAACCTTTAGGTACATTTTCAAGGCATAGTTTGTTTTCTGTACTGCTAGCGATGTTTTTTTATATCCAATTTCTTTTAATGATGACAACATTTGTTCCATCAAAGCTGTACCTATTCCATACCCAC
>JAEZKD010000091.1 GCA_023415655.1 Bacillota bacterium
ATTAATCTTGAAATTTTCAGTAGCACGTATGCGGTTGGTATCTCAGATGTCACTTGGGGAGGACAATCTGTATTACAATCTGCTGAAATCTCAAAAGGTCAGGCAACGATTTACTTATCGAATCCAAAGATTAATAAATTGACAACAACATCATCAACGACAAATAACCTAGTAATTACATTAAGTAATGGATATGTTATTAAGTCAGGATGTAAATTAACAATTATTGATGCACAGTAAGGAGGCATGCAAATGAAAAAATACTTAAAAGCAATATTCTTCTTATGCCTCTTCTTTGTATTTGGCCTATTTACCACCAAAAGTACAATTGCGTTGGCACAAGAAGAAGCAAAAGCCATTACAATCGAAAAAATTGATTATGATGTATTAACAATGGATGTTTATTCAAATGGGAATAACATTGCGTATTACTCCACTGATAAAAAGACATGGTATGAAGTAGAAGGAGTAAAAACCTCTGATAATAAAGCATATATCATGGATATATCCTGGGTTTCTTCAAAGTCTGATTCAACCTTATACTTTAAAGGGGATAAAGTAACAACGGTAGTTTCAGTTACGTTACCAAAGGCAGATACGAGCTTTAAGGTTGTTTATGATAAGGCTGAGATTTTCTTTGATTTTCAAAATTGTGAGGATGCAGTGAATTTTCAGTGGAAGAAATCTTCCGATTATAACTGGAATACCGTATCGTTAGAAACTACAAGTGCATCTTATCAGAAATTTATGAATCAAATTGAGATGTTTCTTATGAACGGAATTAAGATTGATTTTCGTATTCCACAGATTCCAGGAACAAGTGATTCTGAGCCTGGAGAACGTCCAAGCAAGGAAGTAACAGTTACGCTTACAAAACGTGCCAATGCACCTAAGGTAGTAGTCAACTCCTCCAAGCTAACATTGAATACTACGGATAAGTATGAATACTATAATGAAAAAGAGAAGGATTGGGTAGAATGCGATAAAACAATGGCAGTAGAAGAGCTCGCACCTGAAACTTTATATAAGAATGGTGGGAAAACAGTAACTCTGATGTTCCGTATCGCAGCTACTTCAAATAAGACATATTCCAAGACTGCATATGTTACCATCCCAGGACAGACACAAGCACCAAGTGCTGGTGGTAACAAAGAGGATGTATCCTATTACTACGTAAATGGAAAACTAAGTTTGCAGTTTAATAATGCTTCGAAGTCAGAGGTATTTAGCTATGCAATTGTAAAACCAGGCGATGAATTAGACATTGCATCAGCTAAGTTTACAACGGTTACGAATACAAAACCAAGAACACTTAGTCAGAGCACAGCACCACAAGGTAGCATCATCTATGTGAGAAAACAAGGAATTAATGAAAATACAAGTAAGAATATATCTCTTGTACTTTCCTCAGACGTACTTGCAATCAAAGTAGATTATAAATAAAAAAGTAGTGTTGTATCAATTGATACAACACTACTTTTTTTTTAATTCATAGGAAACTAGGTTTCCTATGAATTAAAAATGCCATAAAAAACAGGGCAACAATGTAAACTCGGGGGATACCCCCTCTCGGCGCGGGAACAAAGTGTGCTATGAGAGATTTTAATCGTGAGAGTGTGTAAAGCACACTTTGTTCTGCTTTAGAGAATCTAATACTTGATTGTAGGATGATAAAACTCAAAGATAACAGCATCATTTTTACTTTCGAATTCCTTGATTGGATCCGTATCACGAACGGTCCAAACAACTTGCATCGCTCCCATACGATCTGCTAATTTCACTAACCAAGAGGTTTTCTTCTTGTGATAGGAGATAAAGTGTGGGCGTGCAATCAAATTAGTCAATAAACGGCTTAGGGCAAAAGCTGCTGGTTTTGAAAGTTTTCCTTCGAATTCCTCCATGTTAGCACTTAACTGACCACGAAGAATATGAGGTGCATTTCGTTTAAACCAAGCAACAATCAAAGGTTGAAAGCTTTCGATGCAGTAATGCCCCTTATAATTTTTTAGTAGCTCAAGTGTCTTTTCACATAGGATTGTATTTTTACGTCCATTTTTTAACTCACAAACTAGTGGAACTTGTCCATTTACAAGAGAGAGAAAATCTGAAAAAAGAGGAATCTTCTCTTGTGTACCACAAAGGAAAAAGGACTGAAGCTCTTCATAAGTATAATCATCTACACGGCCATCAATACCACATACACGATTTAAAGTATCATCATGAAAAACGACAATTTGCTCGTCCTTAGTTAGTTGAATATCAAACTCGATACCATACCCATGCTCAATGGCAGATGAGAATGCAGCCATTGAGTTTTCTGGTATTGTTTTGTCCTTGGTATGTAATCCACGGTGAGCTATATTTCGATTTTGAAAGGGAGCACGCATTTCTTGAGTGCTTTTCCCAGGAGCTATTAGTAAGAGAATAATGAATAGTACAAATAAAATATTTACAATTAGTATGATAGTTGATATCATGAAACCATCCTTCTTTGCTAGTTTTGTTACAGATTTGGGTATCAAATCAGCTATATTAGTTTAGCATATGGAGTGCATTAGGTCAATGGAGGTAAAACAATGAAAATAATGATTGCATCGGATATTCATGGCTCTGCATATTACTGTAGAAAACTAATGAAAGCCTATGAACATCAAAAACCAGATAAGCTATTGTTACTAGGGGACCTGTTATACCATGGCCCAAGAAATGATTTACCGAAGGAATATAATCCTAAAGAAGTCATTGCGATGTTAAATGAAAAAAAGAACGAAATTCTATGCGTACGTGGAAATTGTGATTCTGAGGTGGATCAGATGGTTCTTGAGTTTCCTTGTATGTCTGATTCGATGATGCTTTTTATAGACAATCTGACTATATTTGCAACGCATGGACATCTTTATAATGAAACAAACTTACCACCTCTAAAAAATGGGGATATTCTATTGCATGGGCATACTCATGTAACGACAGATCGTTACATTGATGGAATCCGTTACCTAAATCCTGGGTCTGTTTCGATACCAAAGCAAGATACTGGTCATGGATATATGATTCTAGAGAATGGGATATTTGAACGTTTTGAATTAGAATAAAATAGATAAAAGGGTGTCAAATCTCTCAAATATGATTTGACACCCTTTTATTCGGGAAGAAGGAAGGCTTCTAATTGGATAACTTCATATCACCAGTTTTGATATAATTTTTCTTCCGCATGAATTCTGAGATTAGAAATGATAATATGCCAGGAAGGATAAAATGAATACCAATGATTAATAGGATGCTTTGAGCTGGACCAAAGGTGGAGGACATGGTACTATAAGCGTTCATCTGACCAACAAGTCCTGAAGTTCCCATACCAGAACCAATAGGATTATTTGTCATCCCTATGATTGCAGAAATTGGCCCCACAATAGCACTCGAGAGAATTGCAGGAATCCAGATCATAGGATGTTTTACAATGTTTGGTACTTGCAGCATGCTAGTGCCAAGACCTTGTGCGATAAGGCCGCCGAACTTATTCTCGCGATAGCTTGCAACCGCAAAGCCAACCATATTAGCACAACAGCCTGCACAAGCTGCCCCAGCTGCTATACCACTTAAGCCAAGGGATACACCAACGGCCGCAGAACTTATTGGGAGTGTTAAAACCATTCCCATAATGACTGCTACGATAATTCCCATAAGGATTGGGCGGTGGTCAACACCCCAATTTACAAGATCACCGATTGCAGCCATTGCTTTGGAGATTCCAGGGCCAACTAAAAGTCCAACAGAAGCACCAGAGATGACAGAGGTAACAGGAGTCACAATAATATCTACCTTTGTTTTACCAGCAACCAGATGACCAATTGTAATTGCAATGTATGCTGCCACAAATGCACCAAGAGGTTCGCCAGGTGGTGTGATTGTCATCATCTTACCGTCAAGTATTGTTCCAGCAATAATTGGAGAAGCATATGCTCCAATGAAGCCTGCGACTGAAGCAGAGATAACAACCAAAGGACTTTCCTTGAATTTGTAGGCGACACCACAACCGATACCTGCACCTGTAAGTAATTGAGCGGTTTTACCAATGAAATTCAAATATGTAGCAATACTTCCGCTAAGAAAACTAGCGATTTGACATAGAATTGTTCCGACAATTAAGGTTGCAAATAAACCAAGTGCCATACCATTCAATCCGTCAATAAAAATTCGATTCAAGATAGATTTTAATCTTTTCATAGCTCCTCCTACGTAACCCATATTCATAAAAAACTGACAAGCAGAGTATACAAGTGTATATACAACTGTCTTGTCAGCTAATGTAACATACCTGGGATTGAATGTCAATGGATATTTACGTATGGACTAAGAACCCTTTTTTTTGTAATGCATCTTCAATTCTATCTAAAGTCTCCTCGTTATCTGCTTCTATGGTATGATAGTGATAGTTATCTGTTAACTCTTTTAATGGGACTGTCTTTTTTTGTTCTATTTTATCGATAAAATCATAAACATCTTGACGATTATGCATGATTAAATCGGCTTGAATGGTTCCATAGATTTCATGACTAACGATGACATCTAAGACGGTTCCACCAAGATCAACAATCAAAGAGAGTTCCTCCTCGATTTGCTGTGTCGTATGCTTTACATAAAAGCAACGATTCACCTTTTTCGGCTCTTGGTAATATAGAATATAACCTTTTGTGGTAGAAAGTATATTTTTATTCGTTGCACGCAATAAAGCGATGTCTTGAACGATGACTTGTCTACTAACACCTAAGCTTTTTGCAAGTTCAGTCCCAGAGAGTGGTGAATTGCACTTACTAAGCAACTCTAACAGCTTTTCTCTACGTTCTACTCCTTCCACGTAACCCCTCCAATTCTCTATAATGCCGCAACAAGTGCAGTCATTAATTTTACAGTATGTTCAATTGCCTTTGCTTCAAATGTTGGATAGTCCAACTCTGCGCTATTATCTGCTTTATCAGAGATAGCACGTACAATCAAGAAAGGGACTTGATTCAAGTAAGCAGCTTGTGCGATGGCAGCTCCCTCCATCTCCGTACACAGTGGTTGGAAGTATTGTATTAATCGATCCTTTACGGCTTTATCAGCAATGAATTGGTCTCCACTAACAATACGTCCTGTAAATACCTGAATGTCTGGATTCACACGTTCACATACTGACTTTGCAAGCGAGCAAAGCATCTCATCAGCCATAAAAATAGAGGTTTCCATACGTGGAATCACACCAAGCTCATAACCAAAAGCTACGGCATCTACGTCATGTTGTAGTGCATCTGTGGATAAGACAATATCACCGATCTCAATTTTATTATCCAAAGAACCCGCAATGCCAGTATTGATAATGGTAGTAACATGATAATCATCGCATAATATTTGAGTACATAAGGCTGCATTAACTTTTCCGATACCGGAACGAACAACGACAACCTCTTTTCCCTCAAGTAGTCCGGAATAAAATTCCATACATGCTTTTTTCAACACAGTAACATTTATCATCTGCTCTTTTAATTTCGTAACTTCCTCTTCCATTGCTCCAATGATACCTATCATTTCAATCTCCTTATCTTGCTTGTATTCTTTAAGTCTATTTAGCCTTTATTATAACCAACCGTCATTATTTACACAACCCTACCTTTTTACAAAAGATTTATTTGCAAAATTACAGTTTTTATTATAAAATAGGTAAGATAAAAATTGGGAAGTATATACATACAGAGAATCTAGAAGGAATAGCTATAGATATAAATGTAAGGAGGCTGCTATGAAATATAAAACATGCGGAGTCTGTTCTCGTGAAATCAACTTTGAAACAGCGCTTATTAACGGAGAAGAAATTGTAAAATCTGTAGAGTTTATAGGTGGGTGTAACGGAAATCTGCAAGGAATAGGTAAACTTGTGGAGGGTATGAAGGTCAAGGATGTTATTGAGCGTTTAGAGGGTGTCCGCTGTGGGATGAAAAACACATCATGCCCAGATCAGTTGGCGCAAGCATTAAAGGCAGCAAAACAGGAGGCGTAGAGAATGAAACGCATCGTTTTAACCGGTGGTGGAACCGCTGGTCATGTTACACCGAACATTGCATTAATTGCAAAGTTAAAAGAGATGAATTATGACATTCATTACATTGGCTCTTATCAAGGCATTGAGAAGGATTTAATTGAAAAACTAGGTGTAGCCTATTATGGAATATCTTCTGGTAAACTAAGAAGATATCTGGACTTAAAGAACTTTTCCGATCCTTTTAAAGTGTTAAAGGGCTATAGTCAAGCAAACAAAATTTTAAAGAGATTAAAACCTGATGTTGTGTTTTCCAAGGGGGGATTTGTTGCTGTACCAGTAGTTTTAGCAGCAAAGAAAAGAAAGATTCCAACGATTATTCATGAATCCGATATGACTCCTGGACTCGCAAATCGTTTATGTATACCATCTGCATATAAGGTATGTGCGAATTTTCCTGAAACACTAAACTATTTACCTAAAGAAAAAGCAGTATTAACTGGGACACCAATTCGAAAAGAACTATTTGCAGGCAATAAAATCAAAGGTCTTGATTTTTGTGGATTTACAGCGAATAAGCCAGTGATCCTTGTAATAGGAGGAAGTACGGGAGCTTTAAAGGTGAATGAGGCAGTACGAAATCTATTACCAACCTTATTAAAACGTTTTCAAATCATTCATTTGTGTGGAAAAGGGAAGATGGATGAAGCTTATAAGAATATAGAAGGATATGTTCAATACGAATATATCAGCTCTGAACTTAGTGATTTATTTGCAGCAGCAGATCTTGTAATTTCTAGAGCAGGTGCTAATGCAATTTGTGAGTTACTTGCATTAAAGAAACCGAATATATTAATACCTCTATCCGCTGCAGCTAGTCGTGGGGATCAGATTCTGAATGCAGAATCCTTTGAACATCAAGGTTATAGTTATGTCATAAAAGAAGAGCAATTGACCAATGAGACATTGTTACTAGCGGTAAATGAAGTATATGATAATCAAGAAAAATACCAAACTGCAATGAAAAATAGTACTCAAAATGATGCTACAAAGACAATTTGTAAGATGATTGATGAAGTATGTCAAAATAGGTAAATGAAAGCCATGATAAAGAGATGATGTGAACCTCTTTTCATGGCTTTTGCTTTCGTGTAGGATATTGTACTTATAAGCAAACGTGTAGTTATAGATTTGCTTTGATTTCTTCTGCAAGCATAGCTGCTTCATCATCTGCATAAGAAAGAGACTTCCATGGAATCACAACACCATCACCATCGTATCTTGGAATCATATGAAAGTGTAAGTGGAAAACGCTCTGTCCAGCAGCAGCTCCATTGTTTTGTAGTATATTAATACCATCGCAGTTTAAGGTCTTAACTAAAGCTTCACTTATTTTTTTCATAACAGCTAAGGCTTGTGTACTTTCTTTCCCGTCTAGCTCGAAGAGATTAGCCATATGGCGTTTTGGCAGTAATAATGCATGTCCCTTGGCAGCTGGTGAAATATCTAGAATGACACGAAATAAATCATCTTCATAAATTGTAGCAGAAGCAAATTCACCAGAAGCTAATTTACAAAAAATACAGTTAGAGTCGCTCATATTTTGTCCTCCTAATATACATTTCTTATACTATAATCTTTTCTATCTAGATTGTCAAAGTGTTCTAATGCAAATAAGCTAGGTATTCACAGTATTTTATAGGGGATGGGGAGATTTTTGAAGAATGATGTCGAAACAGATAAGAATTGCTATAGAATAATGTCGATTGGTGTCTATCACTTTAGGTTGTGCTTTGTGTCGTAATAAGATACAATATGTAGTATAAAGGAGGTGCATTATGAGAACTTCGAATAAATTATTAGAATTATATGAAGAAAACAACAAATACGACAAATATGAACAAGAATCTGATGCATATTTTGGTTTTTCTACACCTGAATTACATCCTGAAGATAAAATTGTATATGAGGTAAAAGATTTACTAACTTTGATCAAAGGTTATAAACAGATCATTGATGTAAAACATCCAGAAGCAAAAGAGTTTGAATATTGGAGCCAAATTGATATGGATATGGAGGAGATTGCTTCACGATTATTTGAAATTGAAAAAAGATTACATACGGCATAATAGTTAAAAATAAGTCCAGATTAGGTAGGTTCACATAGAAACCATTCCTAACCTGGACTTATTTATATATTTATTTATAATGACATGTTTTTCTCTCTTCTACGAGACAGAAGCTCACTATTTACAAGAATTAGAATCACATAGAACATCCAAAGTTTGGAGTCATCTTCTGGAAGGAGTCCTGGCGTCCGCTGTCTTTCTCGGTCCTCATCCCTAGATTCATTAGGCTCAAAATCCTGTGTCAGAGGAAGAAGTGTGTTATAGATATCCTCAGATATACGTACGAGTGTAGCTTTATCAGGATACTCATCAAAGATAAAGCTTCCTTCATAGTCCAATTGATCAAAGCGTTTCTGCACTTCTGCCAAAATCAGACGAATATCCTCTGGGAAGGTCTTATTGATAAATGCAATATCTTTATCTGTCAAGTTAGAACCTGGATATGGATATCGCAGCATGAAGTTAGGAGGGAAGGTTGGTCTAGAAGACTCTTGCATAGGAGGTATCTGTCCTGGTCTAGGAGGAGTCATTTGCTCAGGTCTAGGAGGAGGAGGTATCTGTCCTGGTCTAGGAGGAGTCATCTGC
>JAEZKD010000138.1 GCA_023415655.1 Bacillota bacterium
AGTTTGATAATCTTCATACGTATTTTTTCACCGATATTGGTACCGTGAAATCGGTTAACGGTGTTTCATTTGAGATTCCAGCGGGTAAGACTGTTGGTGTTGTAGGAGAATCTGGTTGTGGAAAGTCGGTTACGAGTTTATCCTTAATGCAGCTTGTGCAACGTCCACAAGGACAGATTGTTGACGGAGCAATTCGTTTTAATACAGGGAGTGATGTATATGATATTGCTAAGACGCCAACAAGTGAGATGAGAAAGCTTCGTGGCAATCAGATTTCTATGATTTTTCAGGAACCAATGACGAGCTTAAATCCAGTGTTTCGGATTGGTTCTCAGATTGATGAGGTCATTGGATTGCATAATAAAACGATGTCAAAGGATGAAATTGCACATCGTTCGGTAGAAATGCTTAAATTGGTTGGGATTGCGAATGCAGAAGGGGTTTATAAAATGTTTCCTCATGAACTTTCTGGTGGTATGAGGCAGCGTGTTATGATCGCCATGGCACTTGCTTGCAATCCTCGATTAATCATAGCAGATGAGCCTACAACTGCGCTTGACGTTACAATTCAAGCACAGATTCTAGATATTTTACGCAACTTAAAGAATAAGATCAATAGCTCGATTATGTTAATTACACACGATCTTGGTGTAATTGCGGAGATGGCAGATTATGTAGTTGTTATGTATGCAGGACGAGTAATTGAAAAGGGTACCGTACATGATATCTTTAAGAATCCTAGTCACCCATATACCATTGGTCTCATGAATTCGAAACCAGTGGTGAATAAAATTGTTGACCGTCTTTACAGCATTCCTGGAAAAGTACCAAATCCAGTCAATATGCCAAATTACTGCTACTTTAAAGACCGTTGTGACCGTTGCATCAATGCTTGTGAGGGAGAATATCCACAAGAAATACGATTATCAGAAACGCATGTAGTATCCTGCTACCGCTATGATGAGCGTTATCAAAAGGAGGTAGGAGATGACAAGTAAAAATAATCATAACCTAGATCAAAAGAGTGATGTTATTCTTGAGGTAAAGGATTTAAAAAAGTATTATCCAATTAAGTCAAGTCTATTCACTGGACCAAAGAATTATGTAAAAGCTGTCGATGGAGTAAGCTTTTCGATTCGTCGTGGTACCACTATGGGACTAGTTGGTGAGTCTGGTTGTGGAAAGACAACCATTGGGCGTACGATTCTTCGACTTCAGGAAAAGAGTGGTGGGAATGTATTATTCAATGGAGTGGACTTACATGATTTATCAAAGAAGGAATTAAGAGCCCTTCGACCAAAGATGCAAATCATCTTCCAGGATCCATATTCTTCCTTATCTCCACGTTTGCCAGTTGGTGAAATTATTGGCGAAGCAGTTCGTCAACATAACATCGTTCCAAAGAATGAGTTAAATGAGTATGTGGACAAAATTATGGCTTCCTGTGGACTTCAGACCTTCCACGCTGATCGCTATCCTCATGAATTTTCAGGTGGACAAAGACAAAGAATTTGCATCGCAAGATCTCTTGCTTTAAATCCTGAGTTTGTGATATGTGATGAACCAGTATCTGCTTTGGATGTTTCGATTCAAGCACAGATTATCAATCTTTTAAAGGATTTACAAAAGGAGTATCATCTTACTTATCTGTTTATTAGCCATGATTTATCCGTGGTTGAACATATCTCTGATACGATTGGTGTCATGTATCTTGGTAACATGGTGGAATATGGGGACAAGGTGGATGTGTTTAAAGAACCACTTCATCCATATACAAAGGCGTTATTTAGTGCGATTCCAATTCCTGATCCAGATGCAAAGATGAATCGAATTATACTAAAAGGAAGTATTCCGTCTCCAGCGAATCCTCCTTCTGGATGCAAATTCCACACTCGTTGTGAGCATTGCATGGAGGTCTGTAAAACGCAAAACCCAGAACCAATTGATGTAGGCAATGGGCATATTGTAAGATGTCACTTATATAAGTAAGCTTTATAGGACAAAACACTGTATTAACTGTTGAACAGTAAGATACAGTGTTTTTCTTAGCCCTAAAGTAAACTCACATAAAATTTTCCATACATGGATAGACTAAGCTTATGCTATTATGATAAGAAGTAGGAGGTGTAGGAATGGGACAACTGAAGGAAGGATTTCCGATGGATTCTGTATCTAGTTCAGAGAGTTATTTCCCATCGAATTATAATATCTCAGAGAAGGCCTTTCATATAGAAAGTTCCCAATTGGAGGATTCAAAGTATATAGATGAGAAGACTCTTGATGATACAGAAAATAACCTTACTGATCATATGAAGTTTGGATCTTCTGGAGCAGGGGAAGAGTATACAGCAGCTAAGGAAGAAGAAGTGTTAAAACAACCAAAGTTTGTAATGGACACAGGCCAAAGAATAGCCGATATGAATGTAGAAGGCATGCCATGGTTTCATGATCCCATTGAGGAAGAGGAGCTACAAGCACGAAGAGAGATTCCAGAGCTCAATGGAAGAGAAACAAGAAGATTTATTTATAGTTCATTACTTGCTTCGATGATGGTAGCTGGAATTTTTATCTTAGCATTATTTCTATTTTTATTATTCTGTACAAAAATATGGTTTTAAGCATACCTGGTAACATAAAGTGTAGTCTTGTGTTGCCAGGTTTTATTAATTTTTTCAGTTGCTCGAATTTACATATTGAAATCTATTTGGTGGAATGCTATAATGAAAAAAAGAACATTTGTTCGTTAATTCATGTGTAAAGGTTTGGTGAAATGAATGGTAATCTCAGAATCCATGACAATTGAACAGAAGTTATCCATTTTGGCGGATGCTGCAAAGTATGATGTTGCCTGTACCTCAAGTGGTGTGGATCGAAAAGGTAAAGATGGTATGATTGGCAATACCGTTGCAAGTGGACTGTGTCATGCATTTTCTGCAGATGGGAGATGTATTTCACTCTTGAAGATACTCTTTACTAACGAGTGCATTTATGATTGTAAGTACTGTATTAATCGAGTTTCGAATGATGTGCCTCGAACCACATTTACACCAGAAGAAGTATGCACGCTTACGATGGAATTCTATCGTAGAAACTACATTGAAGGACTATTCTTAAGCTCTGGCATTATTCATACACCAAACTACACGATGGAGTTAATCGGACGTACTTTAATGATGTTGCGAACGCAATATCATTTTAATGGATATATTCACTGCAAAGCAATCCCAGGAGCAGATCCTGAGCTTGTGGAGATGGTTGGTTGGTATGCAGATAGAATGAGTATTAATCTAGAACTACCAACAGCTGATGGATTGAAGCAACTAGCACCTCATAAGAATCGAAAGCACATTCTCAATCCAATCCGTCAGATCCAGTCAGGAATTGAAGAAAGTCAGCAAGCACTTGGAATGATGGGAGGGAACAAAGGAGCCTATTGGCACACAAGACGAAAGGTAGAAGGTAAATCCGTCGAACAAAAGCGTCTTGAGGATGCAGCAGCGAATCAGGTTTTGAAAAAAGATTTGATATCGAATCCCAAATTTGAAAAAAGTCAAGCCATCCGTCAACAGATATTGACTGGCTGGGAAGATAAAAGCGATACCATTCCACAAACTGCAGAACCGAAAAGAGCATTGAGTCGTGTACATCAGATGAGCGGAAAGCGTGGCTTTGTTCCTGCTGGACAAAGTACTCAGATGATCATTGGAGCTACTGGTGAAAGTGATTATGAGATTATGTCTGTTACAGAAGCACTCTATCAGAAGTTTGATTTGAAAAGAGTTTTTTATTCTGCATTTATTCGAGTGAATGAGGATAGTCAGCTACCAGTTATTCCTGGTGGACCTCCCTTGTTACGTGAACATCGTTTGTATCAAGCTGACTGGTTATTACGATTTTATGGTTTTGAGGCACAAGAATTACTAACGAAAGAGAAACCGAATTTTAATGTATTTATGGATCCAAAGTGTAATTGGGCTATTAGTCACCTAGATCAATTTCCAGTAGAGATCAATAAGGCAGATTATTATACACTTCTTCGTGTGCCTGGAGTAGGACCAAAATCGGCAAGTAGAATTGTAAAAGCAAGACAAACTGCTAAACTGAGATTTGAAGATTTAAAAAAGATGGGTGTCGTTTTAAAGCGAGCAGTTTATTTTATTACCTGTAATGGACAGATGATGTATCCAACAAAGTTGGAGGAGAATTATATTACAAATCAGATGATCAGTACAAAGGAACGGTTACCAAAACACCTAGCTTCCGATGGAATGTCTTATGAACAGCTTTCATTGTTTGATCATCAGACGATTCAGTTACCAACTCTGCAACAGATACAGATGATAGCAAATTCTTAACCATAGGGTAGATTATATAGATGGATTTGAGGAGATAGATTGAAAACAACACGTATTTATCAATGTGAAGACAGTGTAGAGGGGATATTCACTGCAGTATATGTTGCCTGGGCTGCTAGATATGGTCATGACCATACAAAGCTATTAGCAATCTCACCAGAGCAAACGACGGAGTTGGAATTATTCAGTGAATATATTACAGTTGAAAAGGATAGTATGCTTGCTGAAAAGGTAGCAGAAGCTATTCGTAAAAAAATATCGATAGAAGCTTATCAGATGGTGGTTCGAGTTGCTTTATCCGAGGATCAAAGAAAAGCCAATGCCATTTATCATTTTCTAGTTCGTGGATTTGCTATGGGAGCTAAAGTGATTAATCATTTAGCGGATCCCTATGTGCAAGAAATATTTGAGATGAATCGTAAGGTATCGAATGATTCACACTACTATAAAGAATTTTTGAGATTTCAAGAGCTAGACAATCAAGTCTTACTTGCAAAGATTGAACCAAAATCCAATGTTGTTGAGTTGATCACTCCTCATTTTGCTGATCGACTGAAAGCAGATAATTTTATTATTTTAGACGTAAGGCGTAAAATTGCTACGGTACATCAAGCCTTTCAAGGATGGTTTCTGACCTATTTGTCAGAAGAGGAAGTAGAAAGGTTGGTTACAATGTCAGAAACGCAACAAGATTATGAGTTATTGTGGAGGACGTTCTTTCATAGCATTGCAATCAAGGAACGAGAGAACTATGCCTTACAAAGAAATCATGTAGCACTACATTATCGTAAGTACATGACGGAATTTATCAATAATAAAAGGTAGGAAGGTAGATGTTTGATTATAATGCATTGTTAAATGAGATGAACCGGCATACTGATGAATCATATCGACAGTTCACTCAAAAATTGTTACCTGGAACGGATGGCATCTTAGGTATACGATTGCCACAACTTAGAAAGATAGCAAAACAGATTCCCCATCATGAGATGGAATCTTACTTTTCTCAAGTGCAATATGAATCTTTTGAAGAAACAATGCTTATGGGATTTGTAATTGGTGAGATGAGTACTAGATATTTTCCCTTGAAACAGATCATGAATCAGATTAAGGAATTCTTGATTCATATATCGAATTGGTCTGTTTGTGATTCCTTTTGTGCCTCTTTAAAAATTGCGAAAAAAGAACAAGAAGCAATGTTTGATTTTTTGTTAGAAGTTTATGAGTTAAGCATGAAAGGAAGTCATGATAGCAGTAAGGATTTTTCGTTACGATTTGTAATCGTGATGTGGTTAGATTATTATTTGAATGATACCTACATACCTATCATTCTTGAGAAGCTACGAAGAATTTCATCACAAGCATATTATGTTAATATGGCAATTGCTTGGTGCCAATCAGCGATATATACTAAAAATGATAGTCTAATTACTAATATGTTAGAAGGTAATTTCATTCAAAAAAATTGTATGAATCAAAACGAGATTTTCGTTCATAATAAAACGATTCAAAAAATTTGTGAATCATTGAAGGTAGATACTATAAAAAAGGAAAATATTAAGAAATTAAGACTATCCTCCAATGTATAAAGTGGCTTAGAAGTGGAATACTAACCTAGTAAAGTTGAATGAGTCTTAAAAAAAGACCATATAACGATTTTGATAGGAGGAGTGTTCTATGAGAAAGAAAATATTTGCTTTGGCAGCAGTATGTTCTCTTGCAATGGTAGCATTAACAGCTTGTACTAGAAATGCTGCGGAAGACAACGCTAATACACCAGCACCAACATCCACAGCAACACCTGGTAATAATGGTAATGGAACTGGAACAGGAACTAATGGAACTGGAACAGGAACAGGTACTAATGGAACAGGAACAAATGGAACTGGAACTACAGGAACAGGAACAGGTACAGGAGCAACAGGCGCCAAAGAAGGCGTTGGTGGAGCAGCAGGCAATGCAAAAGATAATATGATGAATACAACTGGAACAGTTACACCAAAGCCAGCAAAATAGACTAATTATTGATAAACTTGCATGAAAAAGTCAATGTATCGGAAGCGCACATCCATTACATTGGCTTTTTCTTATTTATTCTCTTATTTATTTCTGATAAACATATAGATCACATTTCTTACCTTGATAAACTACTTCTTTCTCATATTCCATTCCAAGCTTCGTTGCGAGTTTTTTTGATCGAGTATTATTAGAATCAATCACCGCAACAATACGGTGTTCACCAAGTCGATTAATAGCATATTCCATAGCGGCACGTGCACTTTCATAGCCCAATCCTCTTCTAGTAAAGTCAGTATCAATCAAATAACTGAGTTCAAGTTCCGTTTTGTGATCAATTTCATTGTATTGTACCCCACACCGGCCAATCAAACGATTGCTCTCTTGTTCAAAAACTCCCCAGTAACCACAGTGATAAAAATGATAAACGTGATCGATGTAAGCCTCAAGCTTACGTTGCTCGGTTTCAAAGTCTAAAAGTCCGTGTACATAGGAGATGATCTCTGGTTGTTGATAAATATCAAATAATGGTTTCATATCATCAGGAGTGAGCTCACGTAATATTACATGTTCGCAGGTTGCAATTGTAACCGGTTCATGATGAGCGTGCTGGTAAACTTCATTGATAAAAGCTGTATTAATTTCTTCAAAACCTTCTACGATGATATCTGCTTTACTTAAGTCTTGGTTACCTGAGTGTGGATTATAGAAACCAATACAAGTCATATTTGCTGCTTTGGCTGCTGCGATACCATGGGTAGAGTCCTCGATGACCAAACATTCCAAAGGGCTTACATCTAAACTGTCTGCTGCTTTTAGAAATATATCGGGAGCTGGCTTACTATGTTTTAAATCCATACCAGAGATGTATTGGTCAAAGTAATCACTTAAACCAAGAGTCTTTACCGTTTCATGAATGGCTTCCATTGGAGAGGAGGAAGCGATTGCTAACTTGACATGATTTGCAGATAGATCCATAATTAGTTCTTTTACATAAGGGACAGGAGGATATCCTATTTCTTTTTCATATTGACGTTTTTTATTGTTTTTTGCTTCTAATAAGGTATCTACCGATTGTTGTAACTGGAATTTTTTTATTAATAATTCTACGAGATACCGGTCCGTGCGTCCGATGAATTGATTTAAATAATCTTCTGTTAGATCTAGACCAAACTGTTTCATAGAATCCTGGAACGCCTTTGTGTGTAAAGGCTCACTATCGATGATAACTCCATCCATATCAAAAAGAACGGCTTTCAACATAGGTGAGATTCCTCCTTAATAAGTATCATATTTTGTTATAAAACGTTTCTGAATAATGCCTTGGTTTCAATCTTTAAGGTATCGTGTATTAGACATTAAAAGATTGTAAATCTGTTTTTTATCATAGCACCTTGCCCATCAATATTCAATCAGAGAAATGTATAGCGCAGGAAAAGGATTCGAGATAAGAGCTAATACGACCTAATATCTCGAATATTTTTTGTTAAATGGAGCAAAATCTGATTCAGCAGGCAAGATTTATGGAAAGTAAGGATAAGATTTGATATAATATAGAAATGTTGAAATCTTGAAAGGAGATTGAGTATGCCATTTATTAATTCAAAAGTTACAGTTAAGCTGACAAAGGAGAAGGAGGAAATCATCAAATCTCGTTTGGGAAAAGCAATTGAACTGATACCAGGGAAGAGTGAAGCTTGGCTTATGGTAGGATTTGAGGACGAATATTCTCTATACTTTAAAGGGAAAGCATCGGATAAGATTGCATTTATTGAAGTGAAAATCTTTGGGAAAGCAGATAGCCAGTCCTATGAAAATCTGACCAAAGCTATCTGCACAATCTATGAGGAAGAGTTAGAGATTCCTAGTGACAAGATTTATATCACCTATGAAGAGGTTAAAACTTGGGGATACAGTGGTTTTAATTTCTAAAGTTCTCGATTGACAAGCTTTTCGAAGAAAAGACCAGCAAGCATCCAGGCTGGAAAATAATCAATGCGAATGACACCTTTGTAATTTAACTTGGCTTTACTATAATCCCATGGACAACATTGATGTCTTTTTAATATAGTACCTGTGATAAATTCAGTTGCTAGAATACCACTGCCATAGATGAAGCCACGTACAAAGGTGCAACGATTTTTGAGTTTAGTACTGACTGGACCAATCACAGCAGCCATACCATAGATTGGGAACATCCATATGGAAGTCCTACAAGGAAGTTCTTTATCCGTATGTTTTCGTATGGATGTCATGCCAGTCCAAAAACATTCCATGCACCAACCAGAGAGGCCGCATAATAAGAAGTTAGTAGTAAAATTCTTTTTCAAGTGAAAGCTCCTATCTGCCGGTTCATCTGCCGACGTGATTGAACGTATTAATGGTATACTTAGTATTGGCATAATAGTCAAAGGTATGCAATGAATCGTTTTCCAAAATGGGAAAGGGATTACACCAGATTGATAGAATCATTAGAAGAAAACGTTAATAATAAAGGAGGAAAATAAATGGAAATTGAAAAGAAATATCGAATACTAGAGTTACCAGACAATCTGGAACAGTATGAAAAAAGGGTGATAATGCAGGGCTATTTATGTAAAGGACCTATTGTACGAATACGAAAAAGTAACAATAATTATATCCTAACTTATAAAAACAAAAAAGGAATTGATCAAAGATATGCGGTTCAGAGCCAGGAGATAGAAATGGAGCTTACAGAGGAAGCCTTTTTACATTTGATGACGAAAGTAGATGACTATCTCATCGAAAAAACTAGATATTTAATTCCATACCAAGATAAGTACACAATAGAGCTTGATATTTTTCAAGGTCGTTTAAGTGGACTATGCTTTGCAGAGGTCGAATTTCAAACAGAAGAGGAAGCAAAGGATTTTGTTAAACCAAGTTGGTTTGGAGAAGATGTCTCTTTTGATAAACGCTTTCACAATTCTTATCTTTCTAAGGTGAATGCATATGAAGAGTTAGAATTGTAGTTGATTAAAAGTTTTATGTAAGGGTTGACAAGTTTAGTTTTCAACGTTAGAATAGTCAAGCTGCTTTATAAATTAACATGAGTAAAGTAAAGAAATTAGTTATTTTTATGGTTGACAAGGTTAAAATTGTGTGCTAGAATAAGCAAGCAATCGAAATTGTTTGAAAAGAATAAATAATTCGAAAAACTTTGAAAAAAGTATTGACAATAAAAATGATGCATGATATACTAACTGAGATGCTTCGGTAAGAAGCAATGCAGTCAAGAACTTTGAAAACTGAACAGTGAAACAACCTTGAAATTCGTTGAGTTTCAAACAAATGCAAATTTGATTGAAACAAAAATAAATAGAACAGTGTAAGGTCGAAAGATCGGACACAACCCTATAACAGTA
>JAEZKD010000196.1 GCA_023415655.1 Bacillota bacterium
ATTCTACTCTTTTCACAGAGCTTTTTTCTTATAAGCAACAAAGCTTTATTAAGAGCTGGTAAATCCACTGAATAAAAATGCTTAGAAACGAAACCAGCGCCATGTCTTGCTTCTACATAGGACTTTCAACAAAAATGCTGTAATATCAATGTATTGGAGAGATGCGGATCAATTTTCCCGTGAGTTTCCCTTGAGAATTTTGGTTTTAGTTTATGTTGGTATTACAAGATTTCTATAATTTTATTCCATATCGTAAACTTCTCTTGGTTTGTGTACTGCTTAAAAAAACACCAAACATTTTGTTTGTATATAGTACCAGATAGATCATGTACTGTAAAAAACAATTTTATAATATACATTCCTTCTGTCAGAGCTTTACCATTCATTGTGCCCGGAGCGTTATTCTCAAAATAGGTATTCATTTCAGCGATCTTATCCATATTATTTCTCTTATTCAAAAATATGTGGTAATATAATTTCCCATTTGGAAGAATACTTCGGCTCTCTAATGTATTATTTTCTTTGTGTTTGTCGTTGGAAACATAATAGCCATTTGTAAAAGATAATTCGGCCTTATCTACAAAACATCTTTTCATGACCCCTTGTCCAACATTATGCATATACACTCTGACTGTAATCTCGCTATTACCCTTTGCATTTGGATATAACTCAATAAAAACAGAGTCGCTATTGTCCTCAGTTGTTATAAAATCAATAATAGGTCTTTGTGCATTTTCTGTAACCTTTATAGACCTATCACTTATTTCGTTTGCTTGCTTGTTTAGTCTTTTTAGTTCTTCCTGTGTTTTATCATTTTCAATTTTATATCTGTAGTTTTGCCTCATTACAATTATACCTAACCAAATAGTACCAAAGAATGATAAGTAAGAACCGTAGAAACTTTTAGAGCTATCAGTTTGAAAAATAGTAGCTTTTATTGCAACACAAATTGCTTTGATAAGAAATGGAGCGATTAATCCAATTAATGCTGCTATTAACCAAAACCACCAACTATCAAGAATTTTATCTTTCTTCATTATTGCACCTCAAATGAAAATTAATTAATCGTTAATCAGAATGGCTTACTAATATACTGAAGCCATTACTTTATATTCTATTTTAGTATCCAATGCATATTTTTCAAAATTAAAATCATTTTCATTGAAGACATTTTCTAGAACTAATATCTTCGGTTTCTTTGAATAAACTTCACTTACATAATATAATTCAAATTAAAATTTGCATGCTATAGAACTGGAAATGGGAATTCTACATCTGTGGGGAAATAGCTATATATAACTTGTTTCTTTTGTTTTAGCCCTTCTATATTGTAAGACAATAACTATGGTAAATTGTTTCCCTTCATATTCTCCGCTTTTCCAATTTAAAAGCCATTCTCGGCTTTCTTCGATAATATCATTAATATACTTGGTTATTAAAACCTTTTTTTTATCATCCTGAGGTTCTTTTACAAAGCGTATCTTTTTTTCTTTTGTTCAATCAATTCTTCTGTTATATTTAAGAAAAGTAATAACTCACCATCTATATCATCCAACTGCCTGTTTATATCTTTTACCATATCTTGATTATCATGAATGTATAAACAAACATCTGTTGTATACCGGCTACTCTCTCTATAATCAATCCATTCAGGAAATACTAACGTTGCTGCACAATATTCTTCATTATTTTTAACCTTACAGCTATTAGTCAATATTTTTTTCAGTATACTCTGTGCATAGGCATCAGAAAATCGAATGTTTAAATCTCCGCTTTTTATTCGTATCTCATCAGCCCATCAATTGCTCTAAATCCTGTTCCTTTATTCCCAATTACATCCTTCTTTTTTGATTTGGCACTATTATTACTATACATTAATGAATCATTCCCGTCTTTACTGAAGGGTGAACCGCTATTTGATACAGTAAGTATATTATTGTCAAAAGAGAGTCTAATTTCTTTCCCCATAGTCTCTAATAATTCATCATCTGAATTTTGTATTAGTTCAAGTAACTCACGACCCTTATATACTTCGATAGCTTCTCTTTCTCGGTTATAATCAGACCTAATTCTGATGGGGTCGTCCATATAGCCTTTTGTCATTACCTGAACTCTTTCTTCTATATATGCTTTCATTTAAGCAACTCCTACAATTGTTTTAATATACATGAATAATTAACTCCACTCCTACTAATAGTATAAGAGTATAAGGTACATAATATCGGATTATAAATCTACTATTAGAAAATGTCTTTCTCTAGATTGCTTTGTCTTTTGTACTACTTATAACAAAGTCTATATTGAATCCAATTCTATTTAAATCCATTTAACGTGGATTCATAAGAAGAACTATCTTTTCTATGCCGCTAAATAATTTTTAAAAATTATTATTAAGAAGAAAAACGCTTATACCCATTTATTTAATATGGCAATTTTTCTATCCTTCCATCGGAATAGTATATAGTAGACTGAACCTCAGAATCATCAACTCTATTTTGGGTATCATAAAATTCTTCATCAAATGTTTCTATAATATTACTTTTGAATACAATATATCCCGAATCTTGGTTAAATGGCATTTTCCAGCATTCATACCCATGATATTTGGCTAACCTTTCTGCTCCTTTACTCAAGTCATTACTTGATATAATAATTACGCCATCAACTTTAACATCCTCTACTTTTCCTACAACCTCTGCTACTTCTCCTTTTTGCAATTGTGAAGTATTATAATACTTTGTCTCAATGATGAATTTAAACTCTTTTCCTATTATATCACTTACTACAAAAGCTGCATCAAAAGCCCACTCTTCTCCGGACTTTCCTACAAGCTTATGTTGATTCGCAACCCAAACCAGATTCCCCTTTTCATTCACTATTTTCAGTGAATTACCCCATTTTTCAAAGAATTCTCTAACAAAATTTTCATATTTCTTTGCTTTCCTTAAGTGTTCTGCCATTTTGTCTCCTCCAAAATAAACAATATTTAATAAATTTCAAATTCTAATCCACTATTATTACTATTAACACTACATCTAATCCAAGCATTCATCTTTTTTATTGAATCAAAATATTTATTTACTGCTTCAGAATTCTCATTATTTATCTGAATATAAAAACTATCTCTATTAAACTCTAGGTGTAATGTGCTAGTTATCTCGTCAATTGAATTAGCTATCCCAAATCTACGGAGACATTTTATAGGATCTAACGAATCAACAACTGATAGTAAATAAAGAAGAGGATGGTTAACAATATTAATTGCCGGTTCATTTCTAATTAAGTCATTTAGATTATACCTGATATATTTATCTACATGTTCCGACTCTTCGTTTATAAACCACATATTATGAGCTAAAATAGTCCATGCAACAGGCAGATGTATATTTCTCAATATTGTATTAGACCATTTCAATCCATTTTGAATAAAGATAGCTCTTTGAAAGTGATTTTTGCGTAAAGTATAATCCTTTAAACGCTCATAATAGAATAATACTCCACCAATAACTCCGTGGTCTATGCATCCCATTTCATCGATTCTATATTTCAAGTATTTACCCCAGTTTCGTACAATTATATTTGGAATCCCCTTTGAAAATGGTGGTAATCTAAGTGAAATTCCATTTTCTTGGAATTCAGCTAGCTTACTGAACACAAATTTAAAGTCTTTATTTTCAAAATAATAGCCTAAGTCGTGGAAAAAGCAAATTAAAAACCAATAGTAGCTAAAGGGTGTTACTTCTTCATCATCTATGAACCTCTTATTTCTTCCAATAAATCTGTCAATGTTATTTTTAATTACATCTACTTTTTCATAAAGTAGTATTCCAAAGAAAAAAATTGAAATCGTATGCTCCAATCTGTCACATTCTCTAGCCAAAGATTCTATTTGTTCACTTGTTCTAATATTCATTTTGTCACCATTAGATAAATAATTTGTAATGAAGAAACTGGGATCCCTCATTACCCCTATAAAATCCAGATTTCTAATCCAAAACTTATTATAGTAATCCCATTTTGTGTAATCGCCTATTATCTCATTAAATAAGCTCATAAGACTTGACATATCTATCCTCCATTTACTTATGAATTGGCTTTATTGATTATTAAATTGTATTTTTTCTTTAACAAGGCCTACTATTTTAACCCAGCAATCATGGTCTATGGCTATAAAAGATATTCCAAACCTAATCAATATTGATTCCATTGAAGTAAGTACACTATCTGAAACTCTGTTAGGAATACTGATTCCCAAAACATCAAAATGTTGTTGTCCTTGTGATACTTGATAAAGAGTGTAATAAAGCTGTGCATATAGCTCCTTTATTTTATCATCAGATCTTCCGAGACCATTTCGTGGATTACTATTCGCCTTACTCTTTGCATGGATACCAATTCTAATATTTAAACCATTAATCTGATCAGAATATACAATATCCGCCACCTCATGACCATGATGAATACCATCAAATTCAGTATCTATAGGAATTCCAAATGTCCTTAATAAACACACATTTCCTTCATTTAATTGTGTCATTGTAGGTAAACTCTGCAAACACCGTTCGCAGTCCACTCTGGTTGGGTGATAATTATTAATTGGACATTTTTCTCGTGCAAGCCCAAGAATTCTTATTAGCCTGTCACTAGATATTGGGTTATAGGAATGCAAATGAGCTCTTGTGCGCCAAAAACTTAATTCTTCAAGAGATATTTTTCTTGCATTTTCATTTGTATACGAATTTAATATACAAACTTCATGACCATTTATAATAAACAGTTTAGGTTTTTCTACAGCAGGATGTAATCTTGAAATATAATTATCTATTGATACTAGCAGTTCAACTTGCGGATACATTAAAATTTGTGAAAGCGGATCAATCACTGGGCTTTGACTACCACATTCACAAGTGTGTTCTGCTAAATCAATACTCTGGTTACACCTTGGGCATTTGAAAACGATTTGATCATTTTCAATTTTTACAGCAGTATTAACATTACATTTACTACATTTAATATTTTTTGTACCACAGTTCACACACTCATATATCGCAGATACACCTAGTTTTAATTTATCTTTATGTCTAATAAAGTCCTTTAAATAATCATCGGATATCCAAGCCCTTTTTTGATGTGATCTTGCAGCCGAAATTACATAGTAAATAATTGAATCATAAGCAGACCTTACCTGTCCTAATAATGAATTCGAGCCTATATTTACTGCTGAATTAGAATAATAGACTATAAAATCCTGTAATCGTTTCCTAAAAGCGATTCCAAGCTGTCTATCTAATTTTGAAACAATTCCTAATGACAACTTTACTAGTTCATCTCTATCTAAATGAGCTGGTGTCCAAACTCTACCATATCTACGGGTTATACCTATTCCTGCTCTGAGCAAATCAGGATGGCTTGAGTAAAATCCAGCACGTTGCTCTCGATTTTCTTGATTTCTCATTTCTTGATACACTTGCCTATTTGATAAGTCTTCATCATAAATAGTTACTGTCCGAACATCGATCCCATCATCTTGCCCTCTCAATGTATTTGAAAAAGTAGCGTTTTTTATTTGTCCTCCTTCAGCAATTTTGAATAACATATCTTCAGTAAGGTCTGGGAGACTAGCATTTATTCTGAATTTGTTGTTTAAATATTTTATAATTGGAGTAACTGCAGAAAAATCACTGCATGCTAATACTGCGTATTGTTTTTTGTTCTCTGAAAACCACAACAATGCATTTTCCAAGCTATACAAAAACTTTGTTTCACCATAATCAGAATTCTCCGGATTCCATTCGGTTGTCTCTATTCTTTTCTCATAAGCTATTACAAGTTCATAAACAGTTGGAGATAGTCTAATTCGGGTTAATTCCCTTCTAATATAAACACATCGAACAGCACGATCATTCTCAAAAAAAACAGCTTCATCTCTTCCTCTTCCTGTAAGCGTATTAGATATCTGTTGAATATTCTGGAAATCTATATCTGATGTAATATTTATGATATATATAGTCGGAGCAGATTTGAGTGGGAAAAGTTCTATTCCTGCCTCCGCACTACTTTTTAACGATCCTCCAACATTCTCTATGTATTCAATGAGCTTTACTTTAGAAAAAGCATTTAATCTGTCTTCAATAGCAGTATCTCCCTTTATTCCAAAGCTTGACCGAATGTGGTCATGGTTGCCTTTTGATAAAATAGTACGAACCAAATAACTCTTTGGTAAGTTATTCACATTTTCACCCTCTTCTGTTACCTATACTTAAAAATCTTAAGAACAAAGCACCCAAATATAATATAATTCTATATTTTGTAATTATTTCCTCTATTTTTCTTTGCAATATAAACAAAAAATACATTAATTGTCTCAAGTATATATACATGTCCAGCAGAAATTCTTATCCTCAGAATCAATCATTTGTAAGTCCATAAACTCAAGGAATTCAGAATACTCCATTCCGGTTAAATCTTTTGGCAAATACTTACTAACAGACTGTCTTTCCGCACCTATAATAAGCAAACGCTGTAATTCTTTATCAACGGTCGGCATGGGTAATATGTCCACGTCCATTCAAGTACCATCTTGATTCTATTACGCTCTCTGTTTTCTTTCCATTTTTCTTCTACTGAGTCATCATAGCTACAAGTAGCACACTCAGTGCAAGGTATAATCCTACACCTCAGCCCATTTTCAACGCAGTACCAATAGTAATCATTCACACATTTTTGATCCTCATAAATTCTGAAGGGTACTGTTCCATCCAAAAGCCTTAAACCCCTTCTAAATCAAGTCAAGGGAAACCTTCCCTTGAGTATGATATTTTCTATCTTATAAATAATCTTTTTTTCCATAAAATTCCCTTGAGATTTTTGAAAACATAAAATATCAAATATAAAAATTTATGAAACCTTTGATTTACCTAATGTCAAAGAGTGTTTTTCTTTGTCACTATTATTTCCCGAAATATCTATCCAAAAGTCCCTTGAAGCCAGCACCATGTCTTGCTTCGTCATGAGTGTTGCTTTATTTATAAGGGTTACAGGTTTCTAAATTTGAAATACACAGTATTTTACACAACAACAATACTCATCTGATGAGCTTTTGTGCATAAAACAATTCATAATCATTCTATACATATCTTTTATTTTCCAGAAGACTTATAATTGTTAACATACTCTATCGAGTAAATAGATACTATTCGGAG
>JAEZKD010000215.1 GCA_023415655.1 Bacillota bacterium
CCCCTTTGGTTATAGGTATATCAGCTCCGTCTATATTTAAGCTCTTGATATAGGAATCAGTTTCCGGAATAATTTCTACGCTTACTTCAGATCCTTCATTAACTGTAACAAGATTTTGCACCACTCCGTTAAGTTTAACAGTTGCAGCACCGGTTACATTAACAGAAACCTCTCTTTGCGCAATTAATTCGACTGATTGGTTATCGGAATCCTGACCTATAGCTAATTCCACTGGTTGTGCTAATTTTGTTTCATAGCCCACTGCACTAACTCTAAAACTCATTGTTACATTATCGATGCCGTTAGCTAATAGAATCGTATCTATTTCATCCAAACTAAATACAGCATTCCCATCAGCTGAAGTCGTTCTGGTAATATTAACTACAATACCATCTGTGTCAACATCTTTCATTTGGACTGTTGCACCCTCAATCGCATCAGTGCCATCCGTAACATGTACAACATACTGTCTTGAGTCAAATGCAAATGCTGTCGTCGTATTGCCTGGCAACATAGCAACAACCATCAAAAACGATAGGGTCATTGCTAGCACCCGGTCCTTGAAGCTTCTCTTTATACACCTCATAATACATTCCCCTTCTTTTTCTCACAAATTATAAATTTATAACTAATTCCGTTTAGCATACAGTGCATACCAAACGAGAATATAAAAATTGCAAGAAGTGCAAAAGAGAGCGTGTTGCTCTCCCAGCACATCTTTATTATAAAGAATCCAATTAATGAAACAAACATAGCAACATCTGCTACCATTGCAGGTTTATTCTGTAAAAAATGGACTAACCCTAATTGCTTTTGCTTCGCATCTTGTTCTCTGAAACGGAGACTTCTTTTTCTACACTTGTTAATTTTCAGAGCACAATATACTATTCCTAAAATCCCAATCCAAAATGCTGAGCCAGTACAATATGTAAGTAATCTAGTATTTTCTTTAATTTCCAAACTAAAAGGCATCAATGCTATCCCGATTGACAGTAATAAGAGAAATCCAATATACCAATATATCATCCGTCTTCCACGTAATGACGATTCGTGATTTGCTTCACTCATTTGTATCACCTTCCTTTTTATGCTCTTGGAACTATTCAACACCTTTATTTTTCTAAATCACTTCATCAGTGTGGATAAAGGTGATTTCAAATTCAACAGCAAATCCAACACTTGTATCCGACTGAGACAAATCAGTCGTTTCATTTTCAGTGTATGTGACATCTGACAGAACCATTGTCTCCGAGCTTACTACAACAGGCTCTGTATCCAAGACTGTAGTTTCGTTGGATTGCATATCTTCTGAGGTTAACTCTTGAGTGGTGATTTTCACTGTTGCCATTGCGCCATGTAACGAGTGTGACGGGTCTTTTTCAAGTCGGCCTGAAGGAGAAATCTTATCTGTAAGCTTACCTCTTTCACGGTTAACCTTGCTTGTCTGATAGGTTTTATCTCCCGTACTTTCGTTAAGACTGCGAATGTTCTCAATCGCCTTTCTTGCATTTGAACCATTGAGATCACCAATAACCGTAGGTATCTTAAACAAAAAGAAAAGCAATATTGCAACTGCTAACATAATAACGGAGAGAACTGCACCACCGAAGAAAATATATCTATATATTTCGTATGTCATACCTCATTCCCTCCTTAATTATCATTAGCTTCAACCTTCACAGATTGAATCTTCGTCTTGGTTATTTCAATATTAGCCATTAACGAAGCGATGTTATTCTGTAGGAAAGTATTTTTAATTTTTGACCCCTTTGTCTTAATAGAATCAATCAATGCAACAATGTCTTTTTGATTGGATACCTCACAGAATTCATTTATGTTGTTTCGAATCATATTTACGATTTCATTCCACACTCGAAGCTTTAAGTCGTCATCATAACTGTGAGCATCATTTTCAAGCTTTTGAACCTTTGACCATAGTATTTCATATTCCTGATAAAGATTTGCATATTGCTGAGCCTTAGTGAATTTTGATATATTCTGTAAGCAGTCCGAAATATCGCAATACATCTTTGCTATAGGATATTTTTCAGTAGCATACTGAAACCATGTTGCTGCAGTTGAATACTTATCTTTTTCAACACCTATATTATAGTAGAAAAGGTATGCTTCTCCGATTTGATAACATACATCTTGATACCCATTAGGGTCAGCTTGACGTAGACTTTTAAGAATATCTACATTGCTTGAATAGCCTCCAAAGTCTGTCTTTTCGAGACCACCCTTTAATTTACTGAGAACCGCATTCTCTTCAGATATTAATTCTCCGTCTGCGATTAAAAACTCTATAAGTCCCTTGTTTTTAGCTGAACCAAGATAAGCTTCTGTTCTAGAAGGGTCTGTAACAATAGCCTCATAATAATCTGTATATTTAGATGCATTTGCCAAAATATAGTCATAGTTCTCGCCCTTTTTGTTTTCAGCGGAAGAATATCCCCATACAGCTGTTATAGCAAACACAATGGATAAACCAATACAAGTAAGGAACTTAATTAGTTTTCCTTTTTGTTTCTTTTTATATAAATCATCTATCTCCTCGTAATGTTCCAACGCATACATCAGTTCAGCTGCGGACTGATATCTATCGTTGGGGTCACGTTGTGTACATTTTAAAAGTATTCTTTCTAGTCCAGTGGACAAAGAAGGATTGACTTCTCTAATGGGCTTGATTTCATAGGGTGGTTCGCAGGGGTTCATACCAGTTACCAAGTGATATAATGTAGCACCCAAACAGTAGATATCTGTTCTGGCATCGGTCTGTCCCATACCCCCAAACTGCTCCGGAGCCGCATATCCGATGGTTCCTAAGCAAGTGGTATCAGCAAGATTTTTCTCCTTATATTCACGAGCTGTGCCAAAGTCAATCAAGGTAACATTACCATCTGGCTTCAGCATAATGTTTGCTGGTTTCATATCACGATAAATGATTGCTGGATTTCGAGTATGTAAATATCCAAGAACGTCACACAACTGCTTAGCCCAAGCAATTACATGCTCCTGAGGTTGTGCTCCATATTCATAAAGGGCTTTATTAAGAGAGTTTCCCTGAATATAATCCATGATTATTATGAACGAATCTTCTGTATCAATAACGTCAATAATACTAGGAAGATTAGGATGGCTGAGCTTCTTTAAAATGTCAGTCTCGGCAACAAGCCCCTGCTTTACGATTTCAAAATCTTTAATTCCATCCTTACGAA
>JAEZKD010000237.1 GCA_023415655.1 Bacillota bacterium
CCCATAAACAATGAAAGGCGAATGGAATCAATCAGGGGATAGGCCATAAAGATTCCGTATACCAGCAGTGCCGGCATTATATACTGCATCCAATACCATCCGCTGGGGTTGATGCTTCTACCGCCCCGACTGAGGGAAGATCGAGGTTCTGTGGTCATATGGCATCCCCTCCATTTCGATTTAGATGGCGCTGTAATGAGAAAATAATCGCAATCGCAGGGGCAAGCTTCCCTTTTGTATCTGAAAACGTTTAAGCCGGATTGACGAAAGGAAAGCACTGCCCCTACGACGCGGGGGTGTGATTTACGGGGTCACGGCTGCCAGTGCATCAGCAGCAGCTTGAGGAGTGGTTTCACCGCGGCATATGGCGTTGAGCTGTTCCACCATGGGGGTATAGTAGGCTATCAGCTTCGGCCATACAAAGCGGGCGTCCAGCGTCTTGCCCTGATTGAGGGCCAAAATGTCAGTAACACGCTCGTTCTGAAAGGTAATGGGGGCATTGATCATGGGGAAGAAGCCGGCGGGCAGGTAGTCGGCGGTGATCTGTGCGCCATCAGGCGTGGCCAGCCAAGCCAGGAATGCCTTTACTTCCTCTGGATGCTTGGTGGCGGTGTTGCCGGTGATACCCATGTCGGGGTGGAAGCATACACCAGGGGTCTTGCCTTCAGGTGCGGGAAAAGCAATGGTACCCCAGTCGATGTCATAATCATCATTTAGGGGACCACAGCTCCAGGAGCCGTCCATTAACATAGCGGCATTGCCCATGCCAAAGAAGATGTTGGCATTATCATTATCGATGGATTCAAAGCCTTCTGGCAGGAAAGGAACCAGTTGTGAGAAGTCTTCCAGAATTTCTACAAATTCGGGATCGTTAAATTTCTTTTCGCCGGTCTCATACTTTATGCGGCCTTCGGCATTGATGTAGTTGGGGATCATGCCCAGAAATACGCACTCCAATATGTCCCAGTTGGAGGCGAGGCCATTGGCAAACACCGTCACACCGTTATCCTTGAGCTTCTGGCAAACAGCAATGAACTCCTCCCAGGTCTTGGGAAGCTCTGTGATGCCATTGTCGGCAAAGATCTGCTTATTGTAGTAAATGGGCTGGGAAACCGCGGCAAAGGGTACGGCAAACAGCTTACCGTCTGCTGCTGTCCAGGGCTCCAGGCTTGTTGCTGCAAAATTCTCTTTCACACCTGGTATCTCGGTGCAATCCATGGAAAAGCCGGCGGTGTACAGCTCTTCGCCGGTGGCGTAGGAGCGGGCATAGTATAGATCCGGGCCGGTGCCTGAGTCCAGCTGCAGGCGGAGAACAGAGTTGTACTGGGAGGACTGGGTAGGCTCAAAAACTATGGTTACACCAGAGATTTCCTTGTACTTAGCAAGCAGTGCTTCAACCATGGCCGCATCTGTGTTGCGCCAGGAACCCATGGTCAGCGTCACCTCCTGCGCATTGGCGGCAATCGGTAAAACTGCCAACAGAACAGCCAACAATGCCACAACCAGTTTCCTCATGAAAACAACCTCCTTACAAGTATTGATATAGAGCCGTGCTGGTGCGGAATAACCCGCAATCCCACTGCAGCAATTTACGTTAAGGTTTCTATAAATATGCTATATCTTTGTGTATGTATCATAGCCTGTGTTGTGTATGAGCGAAATTGTTTGAAATGCATATTCCAATACTGAACATGCTATGGTACATTTGTATAATAGATATGATAATTGATTCAATGATCGCTCAAGTTTATGATATTGAAAAGCAAATGAGGTGGTTGGCATGTACGCAATAGTTGGAACGTGGAAAATGAGCTATACAGGTGTTCAGCAGGCCTTTGAGTTGTTAAGGCAGGGTGGTAGCGCAGGGGAGGCCATTGCTCACGCCATCATGTCTGTAGAAGACAATCCAAGCTATGTTTCCGTCGGATACGGTGGACTGCCTGGTAGAGATGGCCAGGTTACGCTGGATGCGGCCTATATGGATGGGCAGACGCTTCGCTTTGGCGGCGTAATTCATGCCCAAAGCATACAAAATCCCATTAAGGCTGCTATGCTGCTTAGTCAGCGAAGGAAAAACTGCCTCCTGGCCGGAAAAGGCGCACAGGATTTTGCCATGGCAGCAGGGCTTGCCATACGTGATATGCTTACGGAAAACGCAAAAAAGCGCTGGCTTGAAGCTGTCAGCGCGAAGATGAAGGAATTAGAGGCTTACCGCGGCCATGATACCGTATGTGTAATCGCCATGGATGAAACGGGGAAGATGTGCGTTGGCACATCCACCTCCGGCCTTTTTATGAAGGAGCCGGGACGGGTAGGGGATACGCCTATCATTGGCTCCGGTTTTTATTGCGATGCAAGATATGGCGGTGCGGCGGCAACAGGCTTGGGCGAGGATATTATGCGCGGCTGTTTATCCTATGATGCCGTATCGCTGATGCGACAGGGAGCTTTGCCTCAAGAGGCATGTGATGAGGCGCTTCACCGCTTGCATGGGCGCATGCTGGAGCAAAATGAAAAGGACGGCGGCATTAGCCTTATCGCTATGGACC
>JAEZKD010000264.1 GCA_023415655.1 Bacillota bacterium
AAATAAAGCCTTTGTTTACAAGGTTTGAGAGATTGGAAGTCATAAAATGCGACCAATTTACGACCAAAGTTTATAAAGAGAGCATGCTCGAAGTAAAAAGAGACTGTAAAGCGGTTGAACTTATTGATAGTTTGACCGCTTTATTGCTTTTCTTGATGTAATAGACTTAGTGCTTGATATCAAGAAGTTATGCGTCTGCGAGTAAGCAAATAGAATATAAGCAAATTGACTTGTTTAAAAAGAATAGTCCGCAGTATGACGAAGAGAACCCCTTTTGATGATGAAGAAGGTAGTTGTCGGAGAAATCAGATGGAAGAGAAGGATATACTATGAAGAGACAGGAGTTAAAAAATATCATAGCAGATTGTTGTAACGATGTTATATTCACATATAACGGAAAAAAATCGGGAGTAACTTCAGAAGTACATGACTCAATCCCGGCTTTTCAAGCATGGCACGGCTCAAAAACAAAAGAATATAGTAATCTTGACGAAGTTTTGAATGATAAGTTTTACAGTGGTAAGTCACTGTATGAATTATTGGACAGAATCGAATTTACATTTGCATAAGAGTGCTTTTTAAGTAAGGAGGTTTTCTCTAATTAGAGACAAAAAAACAATGCACATGCCTGAAAAACGCAGCTGCTCTTGACTTGGACGATAAGTATTGTTATATATAAAGTGTAGATGGTAAGCGCTGGAAGTTGGACCATACTGACCTTTATAAAGCAGGAGGTAGAGTGATGGAAAAAAGAGATATACCAACGTTTATGAATAGCACGTACTGTATCAATCTTGTGAAGGATATGCTTCATGCTGAGAGGTTGGTACATCATGCATTAGATAATTAAATATGCCGGATAGCGTAGAAATCGCTCTGAGAGAGACAGAGAAGAGCTTACAGATTGTTGTAAGTAGTTTGCTTGTAGAGAAAATGGTGTAGTTAAGTGAAAAATTGACAGGCTAATATTCCAAGTGTCAAGAGAGTTTATTTCAATCCTGAAAGGTGGTGTGAATAATGCTAGGGTTAAGAACGCAAGAAACAAAGAAATTTATTAATTTCATGGAACTGATTCAGAAGGAGGCAGAAAAAGAGGACAAAGTGTTCTTCTTGGAAGCTGGCGATGGAAACGGATTTGAAACAGAGGAAATGGAGGGCGAGGAATTAACGGGCTGGCTTATTCCATCAGACAAAGTTGAAGAATTTAAGTCGATATGGGAAAATGACGAAATTGACGATGAATGGATTGATTTCTTTACATTTGTAGATTGGGAAGAATCAAACGGTGAAATAAAGGTAAGTTTTAGAGCATCTTAGAGATAAGAAGGGATGATTTTATGGTTAAATGTCCGCAGTGTGGCTCGAAGCATGTGGCACCGATTATGTATGGTTTGCCTACATATGAAGGTTTCGAAGTATCGGCGAAAGAAGAGGTAATCCTTGGAGGTTGTGAAGTTTACGAGGGGCAACCTGATTATGGATGCTTCGATTGTAATTTCCAATGGTCAAAGGGTTCACTACCGAAGGAAGCGATCACAAAGATACGATTTAAGGTGATTGAAAATGGACCATGTTTTATTGACGATATGCACAGGTGGGTATATGAAGTATATCCGAAGGGGAAAACGGCAAAGTATGCTTATATAGGTCGAAACAGAAAGTATGTGGAGAAGGAAGTTCAACTTGTTCCAGAACATAAGATTTTAGACCTTTATGAGAAACTTCAAACACTTGTAAGCACGGATTGGAGTGAAGAAATAGTCTGCCATGTATGTGATGGCTGCAGCTACGAGTTGCAGATATTATATATAGATGGACGAAAAGAATTTCATGACGGAGATGTTGGTGGTGGGACGGTTGATGTTTTGCTAATGACATTTTTGAATGATGTTTTTCTAGAAGAGGTATGACATGATTGTAGATAAAGATACTGTAGTAATGGGTTCTGAACCATCACCGGAGCTTACTATTGATATGGCGTATGAATCATATGGGGATGCAGGTACAGAACAAGCTTTAGCAGATGTATATTCCGTGATTGAAAATAAGGCATGGTGGATTGCGGATGATGAATATGATTATAAGGAAGGTACAAAAGAGCATAAACAAGCTTGTGAGGTAACGGATAAGTGGTTTGCCATTGCAGACAAAATTAAGGGTGATATATTTGAAATCTTGCGTGCAGAGGGAGTCGAAATCCCCCAAAGTGGTCAAATTGCTGTGCTTGAACCATTTATGAAGAGAAATGGATATCGCAATGGAAACGGGTGGTGGATAAAAGTAGGAAATACTAATTAGGAGGCACAAATGTTATTATTTAGTAGACGAAAAAGAATAAATGACTACGTGAATAAAGTATCAGCCTATATCACAGAAAAACAAAAAGAAACATCTTCACAGATTCAATACAGCTTACGAGAAACTTACGTAGAAGATATTTATGATGCTGATAATGTTTCAAAGATTATGAAGCAAACATCCTCATCCACCAGCGTGTCTTCTATTCTTGCTGAATTGAAAAAAAACCAAAATCAAACTTTTGTAGACTGCCTTTTATATTATATTGATTCCAAAAATCTCAAAGGTTCTGACGTATACAAAGCAGCCCAGATAGATAAAAGGTTGTTTTCAAAGATTGTTTTAGACCACCAATATAAGCCCTCCAAGGATACTGCAATTGCACTTGCTTTTGCATTAAAGCTATCGTTGGGCGAAGCAGAAAATTTACTTTCCCGTGCAGGATATACATTGTCTCACAGTAGCACCCGCGATATTATTATTGAGTATTTCTTTCGTGAGAAGATTTATGACATCATTGATATAAACGAGGTATTATACCGCTTAAATCAAAAAATGATCGGACGCGTATAAAAGTCGTCTTAAAGGCGACCATTTTTCTAAAAAACTGTTTTATATTGTATATGTCACATTGATTCTTTATACGATAAAGGAGACTGCCAAATGCAAAGTACAATTGAAAGAAGTAATCGTCTATATACCATTTTGTGTGCATTAAAGGAAGGATATCGATATGGGTATTTCATGGAGTTCTATTCTTTCCTTGCAGATGATTGTGTATATGAATCTCAATGGGGTTCAACAGCTCTTCATGGCAAAAAAGCAATACAGGAACACCTAACACGCAAGGGAAACAGCATTCGAGAGGAAAAAAACTTCTCATCATGTGATCTTGTTGAAATTATGAATCCGTATCCCGGGAAATTAGGTCTTATCGTAGAACAGAACCTTGATAGCGAAATTCATAGTATCCTTGCAGACCTAACTCTAAACAACGAAGGATTAGTATCACGGATAGATATTTGCATATCACAGCTCTATAACTTCAGGGAATTCCGTGTCGATTTTAATTTCATCCCAGAAGGAAACGGAGTGGAAGATGTTGATAACATTCTTCCTATTAGTGAATTTTACACTGATGAATTATGCACTTTTTTTAATGTGGTCGAAGTAGATTTTGATTGTGATACTTGCATGCACATTTCGATGGACAAATGGATTGCAATGCTAAATGCATGGAAAACATTCTGTAATGCGCCTTCCTTTGATGAAGCTTTCGAAATGTTGGCAGATGCTGATTATTATCAAGGTACTGTAACTAATAATAAGGTACGTTGTTGTTTAGCCATTAACGGTCAGAAGATGTGGCTTAGAAGAAAATTCAACGAACACATGTTAACGGCACTGGTTGAATGGACTGACATTTACAGATCACAATATACACACATGAATTCGGAGGAGGATTATTAATGAAACAATATGAATACATAGGTCTTTCCTCTTTCATGAACAATGAGGAATGGGTTAATAAATTAAAATCCTTTGTTCTTACAAACTATAAATCCATTGTCCCTGGATACGAATATGACTATAAGTTGTATTATTTTAATGACTTTTTGGAATTTACTTATGGACAAGCATTAGATGGAATGCCTTATAGCTTTGACATGCATTTTAGTGCCAATCATCATTGGACATTAGACTACGTTACTTCCTCAGAAAAGGAAGATGGAATTCTCTTTGATTTCAGACTGCCGGGCTCCGATGAAACAATTACTATAAAAATGATTTGTTCCGATGTATTGGCCGGCCCTGAACCTGGTGATTCTGTCTACGGGCAGGTTGTAGCTTATGCAGACCCTTTGTCATTTATGTACCCTGCCAATACAGAGTCTTACGTAAAACCATGTGGGAGTCATGTAAATATATCTGGAGAAATAGTTGATGTGCATAAGCGTTGTTTTGTGTTTAGTGAAGCAGAAATTGTATTTTGGGAACTTGATATCGATACTCCTTTAGGTACAGTAACGGTACTTACTTCTGATAAAGCATTTAATGAAGTACCTGAAGTTGAACAGTACATTTCCTTTAAATGCCTTGTTTCCATGGATGTTGCCGTTACGCTCTGGAACAGAATTGATCGTAGAATGCCACATCAAAATGCATATACCCATATATTAAATGATGCTGTCGGTGAATATCGCAATGGTTTTGTTCCTAATCACTTTAATAATAGCAAGTTGATAAAGTTAGCTTTCGAACACGGCAATTTGACGCGATTGTCTCGCTGTTGTACTGCCAACATAACTACAAACTATTCTGATAATGGTAACTTTTGTGTTGTTCCTAAAACACAAATTTTAAATGAACTTAAAAAAATTTGCGTTCCAAACCGAACCGTTGAACTTAAACTCATAACCCAAAGTATAACCGGTACTTATCTGGGAGCTGAATGTGTATGCATATCAGAAGCGGGGGTTGCACAAAGACTTGTAGTATTCCAGGAAAACCAGTATGGTCTCATTGACACTATTGATATTCTGGATGCAACCAAATATTTGGTTGGCTATGATTCTAATTTACATAATTTGTACATCCTTGGTTGTGCCATGTGCAAAGGATATCTCTTACCACTTTCCGAAGTGATAGCTCCAGATTGTATGTACCGCTCGGAATACGGCGGCAAACGAATGATGGGCAGTCGGCAGATATTATCCCATTTCGAAACCATTTGGGAAAATCTAAATGAAGCAAATAAATATTCCTTTGAAATTGTTGAAGCTTCACATGAACTCTGTGAAACGACTGATTTGCCAGGAATCATCCAAGCAAAATGGTGCATCAAAGAATATCAGAGTACAGATAAGCATTTGGCTGCAATTATCTTTATCGAATCAGATGAAGATGGCTTTATTTCAAAAATATTATTAAGCCGTAGCAACTACTTAAAGGATTTCCAGAAAAATCATGCTACTGAAGAAGATAGCGAATCTTCTTACACAACCCAAGATATAATTATGGGGAAAGAAATCACGGTACAGTATCCTTTTGAAAATTATAAAGATCTCTGTCTCCGCTTTACAGCTGCGTATAACACAAGAAATATTGATATATTAAAAACTCTTTTTGATAAGCATATTGTACTTGATGACTACTCAAGTTCCGGCTACATAATGAACAGCGGAATTTATTCTTTATTTACTTACAATTATAAGCGTTTCGGCAAAATGAAACTTGCCTACGTTCGCCGGCATAAAAACTTCTATTCAATCGTTCCGTATATTGAAAACTGGGGATATTATACCTTCACGGTAAATGAAGAAGGGAAAATCAACCTTTTGTTTCTGGAGCCTTTAGACAAATCGTATAGGAGCATTATAGTTACAGAAGACACGCCTACCTATCATGCGGCAGATGATGTACCTGCCCTTCATAGTGTTGAATTTATGGATCCATCCGCAAATTCCAGATATTCGGTTCGAATGGAATTTTCCAATGGCGAAAAACGTCAATATGATTTTAAAGGGGAGTTCGGAACCGAAGAAGTTACCAAGATGGAAGGGTTATCATTTACCGATAAAATGTTTAAGCACGGAAAAATAGTAGACTCCATTGTATCCATTGAAGATACTAATATATTTGAGGGCTATGCACCACGAGGTCAGGGATTACAGTTTATTAATGGTTACTGTATATCCACGATAGAGCTTTATCACGGGAGCTATTTAATTGATAGTATATAAGAAAAAATAAAACCGTAACATTTGGAATGGTCTCTATATAGCTTATTAAGATTTTGGAAAACAAGGAACTGACACCCGAAAAAATATGTGAAGGTAATACTATAGTATTAGAGTAAGGTGTAAAATGGTTTTAGCCAAGATAGTTGTATTTTAGGGAGGATAAAAATGAATGCAGCAAAAATTGAGATTGGTTGGGTAAATAAGTGGTTTAAAGGTGAAACACCTTCAGAAATAGTCAATGCAGTTGAAGAATATCAGGATTTTGGTTGCCTTATAAG
>JAEZKD010000312.1 GCA_023415655.1 Bacillota bacterium
GGGATATTAGTTACGATTTTTCAAATAATGTATCATAGATTTTTACAGTAATTCTAGAATGAGTACTTATATATATTTGTTACATGTTAGATAAAGCTCCACAAGATTTCTTTGTGTTATTAATAGATATTAATATTGGAAAGGGTGAATTAAATGCAAAAGGGTTTTAAATGCTACAACACAAGGAGAGTGACAATAATTTAGCTCTCCGTAAAGAAAAGGAGAGAATTATGACTTACAGTGAAGTTATTAAAATTGGAGAAACGTATTTACTACCGATCCTTTCGAAATTATATGGGTTGGATGGTTATAAATTCAGCTTGGTCAATGCACATGACGGTGGACGAAATGTCATTTATAATTGTGAGAAAGTAGGAGCTATTGCTAAAATTATCAGAATTGCATTCTTAGATGACAGGAACCGGAAAGATTTTCTGGGTGAAGTTGAATATGTTCGATATTTATACGAACATGGAGGAAGTGTGTCCAATGTAATCAGCTCCCGTAATGGAAACATGTTAGAAGAGATTACCAATGAAAATCAGATTTTCTTTGTCTGCGTATTTGAAAGAGCCAAGGGTAAATTACTTGTCGAAAACAGTTATAGATATCGGGAAGGTGTTCTAATCACCGAATATTTTTATAACTGCGGTAAAACACTAGGAAAAATGCACCAGTTATCTAAAACATATACTCCGGTCCATAAACGATATAGTTTTTTTGATAAGTACAATGCTGAATATATTGATAAACTGATACCTCCTTCTCTTTCTCTACTTAAGAAGAAACTTTTTGATCTTCTTATAGCTATGGAGGAATTAGACAAGACCAGTGAAGCTTTCGGCATGGTACATTTTGATTACGGCGATGGTAACTACATGATAGACTTTGATACTGGAAAAATAACTGTATTTGATTTCGACAATTCATGTTTCTGCTGGTACATGTATGACCTTGCAGATGTCTGGACACACGGAGTTGGTTGGATTCAATTTGAACAGAATACAGAAAAGCGCAAAAAATTCATGGAAGATTATTTTGAAACAGTCCTAGCTGGATACAAATCAGAAACTGATATCAAAAATATGATGCTTGAGAAACTTCCTTTATTCATCAAAGTAGTCATCATGGAAAATATAGTAGATGCTTTCGAAGTTATGTATAACAGTGGTGAAGAACTAGAATGTGATGAGGAACTGTCATATCTCATTAAATGTTTGGAAGATGATATCCCGTACAAGGGATTTTTCCATGAAATTTACACGTGCGAAAAACCGTTCGAGTATGAGAAACGAGATATCTAGTAATTGAGTACCCTCTTGAGTACATATAATTTGAATGTTCTGGAAAGTCCCATTCTATCCGTATTTTTTCAAGGGGATAGAATTCGAATTCCGTCTCACGCTTAATAAAAAATGAGTTCAACCGTAAGGATGGACTCATTTTTATTCTGTCAGAAATCAGATTCAATCTCAACCAAGATTTAGGAAAAACAAGAATGGTGAGTACCCTAAATGATTTAATTGTTATGATGATAAGATATGGTTAGTAATGTATGTAATTGTGAAAATAGGTCATAATATAATTTGCTAAAAAAGCTTCATTTGGAGGAATACATCTGACTTTGCAATAGAACTATCCTTAATTTAACCGTTTGATAATCCATAAATTCCCTTGAAAAAATTGTCTGGTTAAATGTTGACTGTACAAAAGGATTGTGTATAATAAGTTGAAATAAAAACCTAATGGAAAACTAAAATCAAAAGGAGAATAGCATGACAATAGCTTTAAACATCTTAGGAATTATCGTTATTATAGGTGGGTTGTACCTCTTCTCTGAAGACAAGGATAAGGTTAATAAAAAACTTATATTAAAAGCACTATTAGCACAATTTGGACTAGCATTTTTATTAGTTAAATTCCCAGTAGGTCAAAATATTGTAAAGGCAGTATCCGATTTTGTTACTAAATTATTAAACTATGGATTTGAAGGAGTAAATTTCGTGTTTGGATCCTTAGCTGATGGAAGCACAGGCTACGTATTTGCAATATCCGTACTGGCAAACATCGTTTTCACAGCAGCTTTATTTGCCGCATTATATTATTTAGGAGTTATAAACTTAATCGTTAAGCTGATTGGCGGAGCTATAGCAAAGGTTTTTGGAACTAGTAAAGTTGAAAGCTTTGTTGCTGTTGCTAATATGTTCTTATCACAAACAGAATCACCAATACTTGTAAGTAGATATTTACCCTCGATGACTAGAAGTGAAATTTTAGTATTATTAGTATCAGGTATGGGAAGTATGGCAGCTTCCGTATTAATGGGATATGTTGGAATGGGAATTCCGATGGAATACTTATTAATAGCAGGGGCATTAGTTCCATTAAGTAGTATAATCGTTTCCAAATTATTAATACCGGAAATAAAAAAAGAAGTAACAACAGAAAATATTGTTATGGATAGAAAAGGTGGACATACAAATATAATGTCAGCTATATCCGAAGGTGCTACTAACGGAATGCAATTAGCCATTGGTATAGGGGCATCTCTGATTGCTATAACTGGATTAGTTGCATTAGTAAACGGAGCTTTGGGAATCGTTGGATTATCATTACAACAAATATTATCTTACTTATTTGCACCTTTAGCTGGTTTAATGGGAATAAACCCAGACCACGTGTTAACCGCTGGAGAATTATTAGGTTCAAAGATTGTATTAAACGAGTTTGTCGCTTTTGGTGAATTAGGAAAAATAATAAGCACACTTGATTACAGAACGGGAATTGTTATAGCTATATCATTAGCAGGCTTTGCAAATATATCAAGTATAGGTATATGTATATCTGGTATATCAATCTTCTGCCCTGAAAGAAGATCAGAAATATCGAGTATAGCGTTCAAAGGAATGTTAGGTGGATTTCTTGTAAGTTCATTATCAGCGATGATCGTTGGATTATTATTAATATTTTAATTCAGTTTATTTATCTATGTACTGTACAACTTAATTCACTGGCCATGACCTAGCATCCGATTATTAATTTGTAAACCAATCGTACTAGTGAATAATTAAAAAAAGCGTATAATGCCCGTGGACATAGTACATTAACTTGCAGGAAATGACCTTGCGAGGGTTGCGGGTTCAACGGCTTACCGAGCAAGATGTTCATCCCTTCTACTGCTTACGATTATAACACGCAAATCCTTATAGACTAAGGGATTGCGTGTTTTTTTTGTAAGCTATGTACCTTTTATACTTTAATGAGTTGTGCACAGAAGTCATTGGCAAATTATGTTTATTTATTTTATTTAATGTGATATTATATTTTTGGAAATAAGAGAGTTCCTCTCTATCGCCAAAAGAAGCCGGCAAATATATTTTTGGATGCGAAGAATTAGGAAAACCCCAATATGCTGGGTATTATTTTGGGATAAAAATAGTAAGGGAGTATCTGAAGAAAAATCAGCTTCTGGATATGAAAAAATTATCGGAAACACCTTTAGAAGAAATCTACAAGCCGTTTGTGAATAACACGAGTTTACCTATAATACCAAATTAGTTAACTACCGAATAAAGCACTCAAAATTGGATTTCCTTTTCATTGTAATACCTATAAACCCTTAATACTCTTTTCGATTTCATACCGGAACACACATCTTGTAAAAAAACTCCAAAAAAATTTGCACTAACCCTTGACTCTTCCTTTGGGGAAGCCTTTATACTAGACCCATCACAAGAAATCAGAAACGAGGTCGAAACATATGGATAACCTAATCAAAATCAAAGATGTATCAAGTAAGTATAGCATAACAGCCCGTACACTGCGCTATTATGAGGATATGGGACTGATAAGCAGCATCCGAAGCGAGGACTACGCATACCGGATGTACGACGAAAGCGCTGTCAAGCGACTGGAGCAAATACTCATTTTACGCAAGCTGAACATTAGCATTAAAGACATTCAGCGTATTTTCAGCACGACCAGTTCCGACATAGTATTAGAGGTGTTGGAAAAGAAAGTGCAGAACATAGACGATGAAGTTGCACTCCTGCATGAGTTGAAAGATATTGTTCTGGACTTCATACATGAAATAGAGCGCGTAGATTTTGCTGACAATTCCGACATAAAACTGCTTTATGACAAAGCGAAAGAATTGGAAACACAGTTGATCAGTGTTGACTATATTGGCAAGCCCTCCAATTTAAATCGCTTGCTTGAAATAACGGATCAATTAGATAAGAAAATTCCTGATATCATGGTCGTCAGGATACCAAGCTTCAGAGCGGTATCGTCCGGCGATCAACTGTGGGGAGATATGTTTGAAAACGGAGGATACATGAACCAATTGTGGCAGAATTGTCATTTGTATCAATGTATCATCTTCGATTGTTTTGATTTTCTGCTATCTAAAAATGACAAAGCCGAGTGGATATGCGCCATTAAGGATGGTGTTAGCGACGCTGACGTAAGCCCTTTTAAAATAATCGATTTTCCGGGCGGTTTATACGCTATGGCAGTCAGTATAGACGAAGATAACGAGAGCATTCATAAAGTGGAAGAAAAAGTTCTCCGATGGATTGAAAATACAAATTTTGAGCTCGACAAGAGCAGCAATGTTATGTTTAATATGCCTTATTTATACGAAGATGGAAGAGATAATGCCTATAAAGACATAGAAAAGGGACTTGGCTATAAGCAAATGCAAAGATATTTTCCGATCAAGCTAAAAGATGTTTTTAGGTAATATACAGGGAGGCACCTATGCAAGTAGGGGATAAAATCGTATTTGGCAAATATGAATGGCGAGTGCTTGACATTCAAAACAATACAGCTTTGATTAGAACCGAATATATCATAGAGCTGCGTGCTTACCATGACACTTATAAAGATATCACCTGGGCTGACTGCTCGTTAAGGAAATATCTTAACGACGAATTTATTAACAAATTCTCCGCTTCTGATCAATCACGGATCATTCCGATAATAAATAAAAATCCTGACAATCAGTGGTATGGTTCAATAGGCGGAGCAGATACGAGGGACAGCATATTTTTGTTAAGCCTTGAGGAAGTAACATGCCAATATTTCGGTGATAGTTGTTCAAAGCTATATCACCCCGGAAAAAACCAACGGTATTGGTTTGAACGAAAAGATGAAAACAACAGTAAGCGAATAGCTAAACTTGAAGGTAACATATGGACTTCGTGGTGGTGGCTTCGATCGCCAGGCCGACTTAATATAAAAGCAGTATACGTCCATGGTGACGGTAATATAGGTATCCAAGGAAATAATATATTAAAGGGCAACATCAGTGACGGCAAATGTTTAGGCGGTGTCCGTCCCGCTTTATGGCTGAAATTGTAATTGTATCGGATAATAAACAACACACCTATAGACAGAGTAAAATCTTCATTCTGCCACCTATGAGTAAGTTAACTATACGAGGAGGATAGATACAATTATCATTACCAACTCGAATTTAAAAATCCTGGAAGCTATAATTAAATAAACTAACACAAGGGAGTATGATATGAACGTAAATATATTGCTGTTTGATAATTTTGAGACATTAGATGCGTTTGGTCCTATTGAGATTTTAGGTAAAATTGATGATTATGAATTAAAATACTATTCTTTAAATGGTGGAGTTATCGTGAGCGCTCAGGGTACTTCAATCGTAACGGAGAATCTTGAAAATGCTTCAAAAGAAGGAATACTAGTAATACCTGGCGGAAAAGGAACAAGAGCTTTAGTTAATGATACATCATTTATTCAAGCACTAAAAGAAATGGCAGAGCAGTCATGCTATTGCTTATCGGTTTGCACCGGCTCAGCATTAGTAGCAAAGACCGGGTTGCTAAATTATAAAAAAGCTACTTCTAACAAAAAAGCATTTGATTGGGTGGTATCGATCAATTCTAAGGTCAATTGGATAAAAAAGGCGAGATGGATTGTTGATGGCAAATACTATACCTCATCCGGTGTTTCAGCTGGAATTGATATGACGTTAGGATTTATTAAAGACCGTTTTAGTGAACAAAAAGCCATAGATATTGCAATACATATAGAATATATATGGAATAATTGTAGCAGTGAAGACTTTTTTGCAGTTTAATAGGTTCATTGGGCTTGACATGATAAATGATAAATATACTTTTCAGGTGTAGTACAAGTGGATGACATGTCAGACAAATATGGTATTCTTTAACTAAATGAATTTGAATCAATGGTTGTTTCACCACGAGATTAGGTATTATATCTATGTCAAAAAAGCTTAGAAGGTATAGTCTCATAAAGCAAGCAGGTATTTTAGCCATAGCAGGCATTATCTGTAGAGTTATTGGAGTCTTATACAGACGTCCACTAACGGAACTCCTTGGCATTGAAGGTCTAGGTTATTACAGTATTGCCTATAATATCTACGCCACTATTCTTCTTGTGTCTTCTTACAGTATC
>JAEZKD010000020.1 GCA_023415655.1 Bacillota bacterium
TAGTTATGAAGAACTAAAATCAGAAATAGAACGATACATAAAGTATTACAATGAACAAAGAATAAAAGAGAAACTAGGATGGCAAAGCCCTGTTCAATATAGGCTTAGCCTCTTGGCTGCATAAAAAAAGCGTAGCAGCCATTAAAACTGCTACGCTTAAAAAGTCTAACTTTTGGGGGTCACCTCATAATTTTAAGAATCGGCAGTCTTTCTTAATATAAATCGTTCAATTAACAATTTTTATGGCTATATTATTATGAGTAATTCAAGTTAGAATACTTAAATCTGCTTTATTATGATAATTCAAGCTTTCATATGTTATGCTTTGTTAATCTCATTGTCTTTAGTTTGTGAGCAGCAAGTACTGTGATGTGAGGCGCATTGGGAACAATCACAGGAGCAATACTTCCCTGCTTTCATATCACGTACTTTTCTATATATTACAAATGCACAATAGGCTACGATACAAGCAACAATAATTCCTCCTGCCATACAATCATCCTTCCTTTCTAGACACTAGAAAAATAAACTACCGATTTGGTAAACAAGTACAGAAGCGAGATATGCAACTGACAATTGGAAGAGTACACTGATTGCGGTCCATTTCCATGATTTTAACTCTCGCTTTACTACAGCGAGCGTTGCAACACATGGTGTATATAGAAGGCAAAATACCATCAGTGAATAGCCGTTCAATGCAGTAAAACCTTGACCAGATAGGATGTCTACCAGGCTATTCATTCCATGTTGTGAGGTGATATTCGCAATTCCAAATAATACGCTAAAGCTGGATACTACAACCTCCTTAGCTGCCAATCCTGAAATCAAGGCTACTACAACTTGCCATAAACCTAATCCTGCTGGTACTAATAATGGGCTTATTATCATTCCTAGCTTTGCACCAAAGCTTTCGGACATGTCCGTCACTAGTCCACTTGAACCAAAATTTAAGACAAACCATATTAGAATGGATGCTACAAAGATTGTTGTACCTGCTTTTGTTAAGTAATCCTTTACCTTTTCCCATACATAAATTGCTATGGTTCTTTTGTTAGGTGTTTTATATTCAGGCAATTCTATTAATAATGGACTCATCTCTTTTTTCTTAGAGACTTTATTCATAAGGAATGCCGATAAAACTGCAATGAAAAGTCCAATTAGATACATAGAGAATGCTGCATACATTGCATAATCTCCAAAGAACATTTCTGAAAACAAAACATAGATTGGTAGCCTTGCACTACATGACATAAATGGTGTAACAAGTATCGTTCTTCTTCGATCATGAATGTCTTCCAGTGTTCTTGATGCCATTACTGCAGGAACCGTACATCCAAAGCCAAGAATCATAGGAATGAAAGCACGACCAGATAGACCAATTTTACCCATTAGTCCATCCATGACATAAGCGACACGAGACATATAACCACTATCCTCCAGAAAGGCAAGTGCTAAAAATAAGACAAAGATGTTTGGAAGAAATGTTAAGATACCTCCAACACCTGCGATAATTCCGTCGACAATCAGCGAAGTTACTATCTCACCTGTACCAATGGCTTCTAACCCACTTAGTACCCAAGCCGAGAACTGATCCAGTCCAATCTCTAAAAATCCCTTTAAGAAATCACCAATCGTAAAGGTTAAGAAGAATACAAGAGCCATGATACCCAAGAAAATTGGCAAGCCCAAATAACGATGTGTCATAAAATAATCGATACGATCTGTCACTTCTGCCTTCTTATTCTTATTTACAAGACATTCTTCCACGATTTCCTCAATGAAATCATATTTCTCTTGAATGATTCTAGCTTCCAAACTCTCTGGTGCAATGTCAGTAATATCAAGAGCAAGCTTCTCCATAATTTCAGCGTCGTGCTCCAATAACTTTATCGCATACCAACGATCATTTTGTGTCTCTATATTATTCTCCTGAAATCGCTCAATAATCAAATCAATTCGATCTTCAATCTCATCGCTATATACCATCGTATATTCTTTGTGATGTTCATGAATATGAGTACTTTGCCTTTGATCCCGTGGGTGCTGATGATTTAAAGCGATGTCACGACATTTCGTCTTATGATGTGCCACCGTATGCATTAATATATCCAAACCTGTTCGCTTTCTAGCAGATACAGGGATGCAAGGAATTCCAAGCATTTCTGGTAGACGATGTAGATCGATCTCCATTCCACGCTCTTCTACAATATCCATCATATTCAAAGCAAGTATGACTGGTTTCCCAAGTTCAATCAGTTGAAGCGTTAGATATAAGTTACGCTCTAGTGCAGAAGCGTCTGCAACATCAATAATTACGTCTACTTCTGTATCTAAAATAAACTGACGTGTTAATTTTTCCTCCATAGTATAAGAGGTTAAGCTATAAATTCCTGGAAGGTCCACAACCTTAAAGCGATGGTTATGATATTTCATTGCGCCTTCTTTTTTCTCAACAGTAACTCCTGGCCAGTTTGCAACTTTTAATTTTGCTCCTGTATAAGCATTAAATAATGTAGTCTTACCACAATTCGGATTACCAACAAACCCAACATTCAATATGTTATCCATCTTATACTTCCTTTACAAAGATAAATTCAGCAATCTTTTTCCCTACTGCCAACCTTGTGCCACGAACGTTAAAGATTACTGAACCGCTTCTTTTATTATTTAGTACTTTAATTGTTGTTCCATCTGTCATCCCTAGTGCTTTTAAGCGATTTTGCGTAGCAGCATTTAACTGAACAGATTCCACATAATAACTTTGATTCATATTTGCGTTATTTAATGTCATCATAGGAAAACCCCTTCCGAAATGATAATAATTATCATTTACATATAATATTATATTCACTAACAACCTCACTGTCAATACATTTTTTGGCATATTTTTATCAATTCTTCAGTGTAACATCTTCCTTTTCGCCTAGTGCGGTCCTATGTCTTGTCTTTTAGGGTATTTATTTAAGTGGGTGTGGAAAAGGGAGAGTTGCCCGATCAACGGAAGGAAAAGTTGCATTCAGTAGGTGAGAAGAAGTGAAATTACCCGACTAATTGAGTGAAAAGTTGCACTCAGTGGGTGTGGAGAAGGGAGAGTAACCCGATTAACCGAGGAAAAAGCTGTATTTAGTGGGTGAGAATAAGTGAAATAACCCGACTAATTGAGTGAAACGTTGCACTCAGTGGGTGTGGAGAAGGGAGAGTAACCCGATTAACCGAAGGAAAAGCTGCATTTAATGGGTGTGAATAAGAGAGATTAACCGATTAACCGAAGGAAAAGCTGCGTTTAGTGGGTGTGAATAAGAGAGAGTAACCGATTAACGGAAGGAAAAGCTGAATTCAGTGGATGCGGAAAAGTGAAAGGACCCGACTTGAGTAAAAAGTTGAATTCAGCCGGTGAGCGAAGAAAGAGTTGTCCTATTAACGTTAATAGTAAGCGAATTACGCGATCGATTATGTAGAAACTCTGCTAGCAAACTACCGTCAGGCAATAGGTCTTGATTGTTCAAAGTTTGTATCTGGGATAGGTCATGGAAAAAGCCTACATCAGAAGCAACCTTAAACAAGATGAGCCAGCAAGCTGGCTCACTTGTCATGAATAAAAGGAGCTGTCAATAATGACAGCTCTGAAACGGAATGATTTAGTTCCATAGTTTTTGTTTTATTTTTCTTAATAGCTCAAGTTGTAATGACATGATTCCAAAACCACCTGCTATGCCAGTCAACACTCTTCTACGATTGCTTGATTCTTTGATTCCGATCCATTGTACGGCCCAGTCTGTTAGCATGATACCACAACCTGCTATAGAACTCCTTTTATGAAATCCATGCTTAAAATAAGTAATTACTGCGATTATATATCCAAGTATTACACCTGTGCATCTAGCACATATAGGAAATTGGTAACCACCAAAAGAAAAACTACGTTCTGGCATCTGATGGCATCCTGTTTTAGCACCAAGCTTCATAAAGGTAAGCCAACGCTCGTCTTTGGGTCTTTTAACTGATATCTTCATAAGCCCTCCAGCTTCTTTCTCCAGGTTCGATCTTCACCTAACTTTAATTCTCCAGCTTAGATCTTAAACTTTATGCCTTAAACTTTTGTCCACAGTGTGGACATACCCAATAGTTTCTACTTATCGTCTGCCTCTTTCCCATTCCACATAAGCCACATAGCCAACCAATTGGGCCAACAATCAAATAACCACAACAACCTTTGAAGAAGCCAAAACCTTTTTCATGTGTTTCTGATTCTTGAATGATAAAGCAGCGATCATCATTGCAATTTGGACATCTCATTCTATACACTCCTCTTTCTTCAACTTTAGATATATTCAGTGTATCATAGGGAAAATAGGAATTCAACGCATCCAAACATTTCTAATTCATTCTTTTTCATCCCTTAATCATTTTCTCATTTTTCTACATTATTCGCTTGTTGCTCTCTCAGTTTTGCATCTCTCGCACTATAGACACATCCACAATAATTCTGTCGATATAAATGATGTTCCTCGGATAAGGCGATGGAGCGTTTGTACCCTTCTTTCTTTTTAAAGTCTGAACATAGGTATTCCACACCAAATAGCTTGCCTAGTTCTTCTCCGATTTCATTTAACTTTGCTGCTTTTTTTAATGGACTAATGGTAAGTGAGGTTGTAAAATAATCAAAGTTTAGTTCCTTAGCTATCTTCGCAGCTTCCATTAGACGTAATCGATAACAACGAAAACAACGTTCTTCTCCTTCTTTCTCCATCTCATATCCTTTGGCCACCTCATAGAACTCCGTTGGTTCATATCTACCAGAAAGGAATTTCACAGGATATTTAAATTCCATCTCATCGATTAGTCTTTCCTGTTCCGCAACTCTTAAATCATATTCCTTAGGTGGATAGATGTTTGGATTATAAAATAACACTGTGATATAAAAATATTGTGATAAGTATTCTAATACATAAGAACTACAAGGCCCACAACAGGTATGAATTAATAAGGTTGGAACACGTCCTTCCTTTTGTAATTCGGCTATTTTTTTATCTAATTCTTTTTGATAATTAATGTTTTGATTCATTTATTTCACTCTTTCTTCTTTTCTTTCAATCAAAATTTCTTTATATCATTTATCATCCTTCGCCTGATCAGAATGATTTCCTGCATCAAAAACCATTCTTAAGCTTAGTATGAACCATCTTTCAATGAGCTAAGAAGTCATCCTCCAACTCCTCCAACGATTATTACATTGATAGCATGAACAACTCTATTATATCCATTCTCATTCTAGCTGTCAAAAGGTAGAAGGGCTACAGATTAACAATCTAGAAAGAAACAGACATAAAGAACGACCATAGATACACCAAAAGGTGAACTATGGTCGTTCTTTATGTATAAAAGTAGAGCTACCCTTAAACTTTACCATACTTTAGGATCCATTGTTCTAAGAGCTCTCTTGCATTTCATATTTATATAAGTTCAAGTTTTTTAAGTACATGCTCAAATTTCTTCTGATCAATTGGCTTCCCAGCATAGGCAACACAACCTAGTTCAAAGGCTCTTGTTACATTTCTACCTTCACTCAATGCAGTAGTCATAATAATCTTCGGACGTTTTTCTTCTGGAATCTTAAGTTCTTCTTCCAACTCGCGCATTGCCTTCAATGCCTGATACCCATCCATGGTTGGCATCATAATATCTAGACAGACCAAATCATAAGGTTCATTTAGTTCCCACGCCATTGTATATGCGTCAATTGCTTCCATTCCATCTACAGTAACATCAACTTCTCCATATTTGGACAAGAAACGCATCATAAACTTACGGCTCGCAAAATCATCTTCTGCAATCAAAATCTTCACGTGACCCTCTCCTTTTGTATATATTTTCTACTTTTCTTATTATTATACAGTATTAATAGAAATATATCTACAGAAATTACCTTTTTTTAACAAATTTTTAACTATTTGCTAAGATACCTTTTTCTTCGCAGTATTTCTTAACAAAAGTTAAAAATGTCTCCATTTCTTCCTCTGTTCCGATGGATACACGTAGATATTCCGATATTCTATCTTTGTTCCAGTAACGAACGAAAATATGTGCTGATTTTAAACTTTGGAATAAATCCTCTGCAGAAAGCTTTGGATGTGTTATAAATAAAAAGTTTGTTTTAGATTCTGGTATCTTAAAACCTAACTTTAAAAGTTCATCTCGAACATAGTCTCTAGTCGATATGATTTTTGAACAGACGCACTGAAAGTAATCTACATCTGTAACTGATTCTACACCAAGCATAATAGAAAGGCGGTTCATGGTATAGGAATTGTAAGAGTTTTTAATTGTATCGAGTGCTTGAATCAATACTGGATTCGCAATTGCAACGCCTACTCTTAATCCAGCTAAAGAGCGAGATTTAGAAAAGGTATGCACAACAACTAAATTATCATATTGATTCACCAGTGGTATCATCGACTTGCCCCCAAAATCAATATAAGCCTCATCTACAATTACGATCACATCCTGATTCGCTTTTACAATCTCTTCGATAATAGAAATATCCTCATAGATTGAGGTTGGCGCATTCGGATTGGCAAGTACAATCCCACCATTTGGAACAAGATAGTCTTCCTTTTTAATACGAAAATCCTCATCTAATTTGGGTTGATGATATGGAATCTTATATAAGTTTGCCCATACATCGTAAAAGGAGTAAGTGATATCTGGGAATAGAATTGGACGATTGGAATTAAAAAAGGTCAAAAATGACATGGCTAATACATCATCGGAGCCAACACCAATAAATATCTGATTCTGATTCACATGATAAAAATCTGCGAGTGCTTGAGCCAAAGGTGTTGCGTTCGCATCTGGATATAAACGAAGTCGTTCTATTTCTTCTAACTTTAATGCCTTTTCCACATTGGGTGCTGGTGGATAAGGGTTTTCATTCGTATTAAGCTTAATCATATCAGGAAAATCTGGCTGTTCTCCTGCAACATAAGGAACCATTTTTCTTATATTATTTTCCCAAGCCTTCATAGCCATTCCCTCCTATTGGTATTCCTCTGCCAGTGCTTTAAAATGAGGAAGTGAACGTTCAATCATCGCGTAATCAACACAATATGCAATACGACAATAACCAGCACATCCAAAGGTGGTACCAGGTACAATTAATATGTTATGTTCTTTCGCTTTTGCCGCAAATGCTTTGTCATCCTCTTCTAATGCCTTTACAAATAGATAAAAAGCTCCCTGTGGTTTGATGCATTCAAACCCATATTCACTTAAGCTATTGTATAAAAGCTCACGATTCCTATTATAAATTTCGACATCGACTGCCGCATCTAAGCATTTTGCAACAGCACGTTGCATCAAGGATGGAGCATTGACAAAGCCTAATATTCTTGTTGCTACATTGGCTCCACCTTTAATATTCTCTGAATCATCCACTTCATCAGGGATTACAAGATATCCGATGCGATCTCCTGGTAGGGATAAGGACTTGCTATAGGAATATCCAACAATCGTGTTACGATAATACTTGGTCAGATAAGGAATCTCAATTCCATCGTATACCAATTCACGATATGGTTCATCTGAGATTACATATATCGAGGTTTGGAATTCCTTTTGTTTTCTTTCTAAAATGGAAGCTAACTCCTTGATGGTTTCCTCTGAATACACAACACCCGTTGGATTATTTGGAGTATTTACAATCACTGCCTTAGTTTTTGGTGTGAGTTTTGTCTCAAACTCAGATAAGTTTGGTTGAAAGGTTTTGGTATCTGGAGAAACCACCACCAACTCACCATCAAAGTTACTTACATAATTACGGTATTCTCCAAAGAAGGGTGCAAAAGTAAGGACCTCATCTTGAGGATTCAATAAGGTCTTAAAGATTACATTCAGGCCTCCAGCAGCACCAACAGTCATAACGATATTGCTGCTGTTAAAGTGAGTATCGAATTTATGATTGATGGACTGTGCTACTGCCTCACGTACATCTTCATAACCTGAATTATTTGGATATCCATGAACCAAGCCTTGTTTTTCCGTATTCAGTACTTCTATCAATGCTTCCTTTACAGCTACCGGTGGTTCTACACTTGGATTACCAAGACTGAAATCATACACATTCTCAGCACCATAGATCGCCATCATTTTTTTCCCTTCTTCAAACATCGCACGGATGACCGAAGAGTTTTTCACTAGGGCTTCCATCTTCTTTGAAATCATACTTGTTCCTACCTCTCTATGTATTGGATTTTGATACTATATTTTCATGAATTTTAAGATATTCAATCACCATGTCAACACATCTCTCAAACCCAAGCTTTGAAGAATTCAAGCAAAGATCATAATTTGCTGCATTCTCCCATGCATGGCCAGTATAATATTTATAATACTCTGCGCGATGCTTATCAATTGAGGTTATTTTCTTTGCTGCTTCCTCCTTCGTAAGATCCGATAAATCCATAACCGTTTTCACACAATCCTCGAATGGTGCATGAACAAAGATACGAATTACATTCTTATAGTCCTTTAATACATAATCCGCACAACGTCCAACGATCACACAAGATTCTTGCTCTGCGATCTCCTTAATTACCTTTGCTTGATAGTTAAATAAATTATCATTCGATACAAAATCATCAGAATCTGGTGGTATTAGCTCTCCTTTGTAAACCTTTTTTGCAATTGAGAATAAAAGACTTTTCTTTACGGTCTCATCAGCTTTTACAAACAGCTCTTCATTAATTCCACTGGAATCAGATGCTAGACGCATCAATTCTCTATCATAAAAATGTATGTTTAATTTCTCAGCAAGCATCTTACCAATGGTTTTACCACCACTGCCATATCCTCTTGCAATCGTAATTACATAATTCTTCATTCTAAACCTCCTATCTATAGTAGTTCTTGCTTAAACTAAAACCTTACTCCCCAAGATATGCTTTCTTAACCGAATCATTGTTTAACATCTCACTAGCATCGCCGGATAGAACAATTTTCCCCGTCTCTAATACATAACCACGATGTGCAATTGATAATGCCTTCTTAGCATTTTGTTCTACTAAAAGTACTGTCGTACCACTCTTATTAATTTCCTGAATAATATCAAAAATCTCTGAAACAAACAAAGGAGATAATCCCATCGAAGGTTCATCGAGCAACATAATCTTAGGTTTTGACATCAAAGCACGGCCCATCGCTAACATCTGCTGTTCTCCGCCCGATAACGTACCTGCAATCTGTTTCTTTCTTTCCTCTAATCGAGGGAAACGACGATATACACTCTTTAAGGTTTCTTCGATTCCTTCTTTATCCTTCCTATGATAAGCTCCCATAATTAAGTTTTCAAATACAGTTAATTCTGCAAAAATTCGACGTCCTTCAGGGACATGTGCCATTCCAAGCGAAACAATCTTATGTGCCTTTGTCTTTAATAAATCCTGTCCCTCGAACTCAATCTGTCCACTCTTTGGTGTGACAAGACCTGTAATTGTATGAAGAATTGTAGTTTTTCCAGCTCCATTCGCACCAATTAAGGCGATGATTTCCCCTTCATTAACCTCAAAGGAAATTCCTTGAATTGCTTGAATTACTCCATAGTATACTTGTAAATCTTTAATCGTTAACATTGCCATAATATCCACCTGTACCTTTCATTTTTTACTCGCCAAGGTATGCGGTAATAACTTCTGGGTTATTTAATACCTCAGAAGGTGTACCATTTGCTAGCTCTGTTCCAAAGTTAAGGACAAGAATCTGCTCGCAAATACCTGCTACAAGCTTCATATCATGCTCGATTAATAGTATTGTGATATGGTATTGATCGCGAACCAAACGAATCGTATCCATTAATTCTGCAGTTTCATTTGGATTCATACCAGCTGCTGGCTCATCTAAAAGTAATAGCTTAGGATTCGTCGCCAAGGCTCTAGCAATCTCTAATTTTCGTTGCTTTCCATATGGTAGATTAGAAGCAAGATAATTGGCTTGTTGATCTAGATCAAACACCTTTAAAATCTCTAACGCTTTCTCATCCATCTCTTTTTCTAATTTATAATAGCCTGGTAGCTTAAACAAAGAAGTGAACAACGGATACTTTACCTGATTATGAAGTGCTACTTTAACATTATCAAGTACTGTCATCTTTTTAAATAATCTTATGTTCTGAAACGTTCTTGCAATTCCCGCAAGATTGATCTCTGCCGGTTTCTTACCAATTAATTTCACTCCATCTAAGACAATCGAACCATCGGTTGGGCGATATACTCCAGTCAATAAGTTGAAGATTGTCGTTTTACCTGCACCATTAGGTCCAATCAATCCATACAACTGGCCTTTTTCAATGGACAGATTCACACTATCTACTGCACGTAACCCTCCAAAAGAGATCCCTAAATTCTTAACTTCTAACAATGCCATATTAGTTCTCTCCTTTCTTTAACTTTGGTAAACGAAGAGCTTTCATCTTTTCCTTAATTTCACCAGAATTCATAACCATGATGACAATCAATGCTACTGCATAAGTAATCTTTCTAAAATCTCCTACACCACGTAATACCTCAGGTAACAGAGTTAGAATGGACGCAGCAATTACAGAGCCCTTGATACTTCCCATACCACCTAGAACTACGAATACTAGGATATCAATCGAACGGTTATAGTCAAAGTCTGGAGGTGTTATGATTCTTGCATAGTGAGCATAAAGCACACCTGCAATTCCTGCAAAGAACGCTGCAATCGTAAATGCAAGAATTTTGTATCGAGTGACTGGAACACCCATTGCCTCTGCAGCAATATGGTTTTCCTTAATTGCATAAATAGCGCGACCATGTCTTGATTTCTTTAAATTCATTGCTAATAATATCGTGATAATTACAAAAGCATAGACGATCGTATAGCTTGCATAGGTTGGAATCTTTTTAATACCTGCTGGACCGCCAAGTGCCTTCGTTGCATTGATGATGGAACGAATAATCTCATTGAAGGCAAGTGTCACAATCGCAAGGTAGTCACCACGCAAACGTAATACTGGCATACCAATCAGCATACCTGCAACTGCGGCCAATACTCCACCGATTGCAAGGGAGATAAGTAATGCAACTAGCTCATTCATATCTCTATTATTGGTGGTAAATAAAGCCCCTGCATAGGCACCAATCGCCATAAAGCCTGCATGCCCAAGGGATAGCTCCCCTAAAAAGCCAGTCGTAATATTCAATGAAACTGCCAAGATAATATTGATTCCTAGTGGAATTACAATTGCTTTATACTGACGATTCAACATATTATTATAGACATAAGCGATCATAAAATAAACTAGCACTATGATGACGGTATAGATCACCGCTGTTAGAATTCTCTTTGCTGTGGAATTGTTTAAACCAATATTTTTAATCTTATCCTTTTTCATAACTCTCACCTACACTTTCTCTATTCTGTTCTTGCCAAGTAAACCAGATGGTTTTACTAATAAAACAATAACAAGAACACCGAATACAATTGCATCCGAAAGCTCAGAAGATATGTAACCACTGGATAAGCTCTCAATCACGCCTAACATCAAGCCACCAATCATTGCCCCAGGAATTGATCCAATTCCACCAAGTACTGCTGCAACAAATGCTTTGATACCTGGAAGTGCCCCAAGTGTTGGTTTTATTGATTCATACTGACATAAGTATAAAATACCTGCAACAGCTGCTAATGCAGAACCAATTGCAAATGTGAAAGAAATCGTACGATTTACATTGATACCCATTAATTGTGCTGCCTGCTTATCTTCTGAAACAGCTCTCATCGCACGACCAAGTTTTGTTTTTTTAATGAACAGAGTCAATAAGATCATACTTACCGTTGTTACGATAAAGGTAATTACTGTCACACCCTGAATCACGATACCACCAATTTCAACTCTAGGAATATTAATAATCGATGCAAATGGTCTTGGAGATGCACCAAAGATTAATAGCGCTAAGCTTTGTAAAAAGAAGCTAACACCAATCGCAGTAATTAAAACAGCCAAGGAAGGGGCTTTTCTAAGTGGTTTATATGCAATCTTTTCAATGGTTATTCCTAAGAATGCACAAACAAGAATTGTTATAATGACTGCTGGTATTACCGGTATATTTACCTGTAATACCAGTACATATAAGGAATAGGCCCCAACCATAATAATGTCACCATGAGCAAAATTAATCATCTTTGCTATCCCATATACCATCGTATATCCGAGCGCAATCAAGGCAAAGATACTGCCTGCCTGCAATCCGTTAATTAATTGTTGAAAAAACATCTCCATACCTTCACCTCACTGATCTTATGTCTCTCACTCGAAACGCTTCGCTTGTCTCAGAACCAAATACCCTCCATTACTTCTTTATGAAAGCTTCTATTTCTGCGTCAAGCGAAGAGTTCCGTACCATCATGAAAGCAAAAAGTCTATTACTCTTTACTATCACTAATAAAAGACCGGAACGCAAATAATTGCGCTCCGGAAATTGTCATAAATGTTACATCAATCGTTTATTATCGAGCTGCATATGCGCCGTCTTTGATTTCAATATATTTTGCACCCTTATTTGGTTCACCATCGGCACTAAAAGTAACAGCTCCTGTAAGACCATCCACAGAGATTTGTGTCATTGCTGCAATTAAGTCAGCACTTTCGATGGAGCCTGCTTTTTCCATTGCTGCTTTGATAACGTATACTGTATCATAACCATCTGCTGCAAACTGATCTGGTGTTGCACCATCAAATAATCCCTGATAAGTTGTTACAAATTTTTGAATTGCTTCGTTAGGATCAGTTGCAAGGAATGGGCTTAAGAAGATAGCACCTTCCAATGCAGTAACATCGCTTGAAGAAGCAATAACGCCATCCCAGCCATCAGAGCCTAAGAATGGAAGTTCCATACCAAGTGCTTTTGCCTGTGCTGTAATATAAGCTGCGTCATTATAGTATGCTGGTACGAAAATTACTTGAGCATCGGTAGATTTAATCTTAGTTAACTGAGTATTGAAATCATTAGCTCCTGATACGAAGGATTCCGTTGCAACAATGCTTGCTCCATTCGCTTCTGCCTGAGCAGTGAAGGCTTCCATAATACCAGTACTATAGTCATCTGAGTTATTATAGATAATAGCAATCTTGTCATAACCTAACTCTTTTGCAAAGTTAGCTAAGGTTACACCCTGGAATGGATCTGTAAAGCAAAGACGGAATGCATTCGCGAATTCGGTACAGTCAAGTGCAGAACCAGAAGGTGTAATCTGTAAGATACCATCTTCAAAGGTGGAGCTTGTTATTGCAAGGCAAGCACCAGAAGTTACCGCTCCAAGAATCGTCTGTGCACCCCAGTCCATTACTGTATTGTATGCTGTTAAAGCCTTGTCTGGACTAGCTTCATCATCAGCAAAATTCATTTCTAATTTATATGTACTATCTCCTACCTTAACACCACCAGCGGCATTAATCTCATCAATTGCAATCTGTGCACCATTCTTAACTGAAATACCATAAGATGCTGCGTCTCCTGTTAATGGACCAAGAGCACCAATTTTAAATACTTTATCCGTAGTTTCACTTCCATTGGAAGCTGGTGCCTTATCATTAGTTTCTTCTTTCGTTCCACAGCCTGTCAAGGAAGCTGTAATCATACCTGCAACAAGTGAAAAACTTAATAATCTCTTAAAATTTTTTCTCATAATGATTCTCCTCTTCTATATATTTATCTCCTCTCCCTGTTTAACTTCGGTACATAAAAACTTTACTTTGTTAAAGCAGAGAAGTTATAAAAGAAGACGTCAAAAAAGTAGAACTCCTCCTTTGGACGCCTTTTTATGGGTATATCATACTATCGGTCTAATAATTTGTCAAGTCCCCTCCGCATTTATCACAGTACTCTAGACCTTCCAACGTAATCCCACCACAATCAGGACATATGATTTTCTCTGGCATAATTTCGCGCTCGATAATCTCGAATTCTTCTTCTATGGCATCCTTTGATTCATTTAAGGAATGACTCTCAGTCTTTAATCCATCACGTCGAATGGTCTGAGCAGGCGCAACTTTTAATTGTACGCTCTTTCGTTCCAACTCTTCGATATTAATACGTTTTTTGGGTATGATTCGTAAAAGTTTATTAACAAAAGTCATTTCTCATCCACCTTACTTTCTTTACATAGCTCATTATACTATATCCTTAAAAAAAGGCAAGAAAAACCTATACTCTTTCATAAGCTGGTACGAAGACTTTCAAAGGATCCAAATGCATCTAAGGTTCCATATCCAAATTCACGATTCGGATAGGTATCTCCAGTTCGTTTCGCACCTTTAATCATCAGTGACTTGACATCAGAGGTATCATAATATTCACTGTTTTTTCTTACCACAGCCCACTCCAGGAAGAGAGCTGCAACTCCAGCAGCATGCGCTGAGGCAATACTCGTTCCACTTCGTATACTAAACTGATTGCCTGGAATTGGTCCATGAATGTTAACACCTGGGGCTGTAATATCTGGTTTGATCCGCCCACTTCTGGTAAATCCTCTCCCTGAATTAATATAGATTGCATTGTTTACATGATTATAAGCAGCTACTGTGATTGGCCCTTGGGTATTCCCTGGTTCGGTAATTGTAATATCAGGATTTGGTTTAATAAATTGAGTATCTGCACTTAAGAATTCTCTGATTGGAAGCCAAAGGTCATAATCATTCAAAAAGTTCTGTTCTGGATAGACACGAATCTTCCAAATTCCTTGGCTTGGATTATCAAATCGCATCAAAATCAACTCATCCCCAGTATTTAATTCCACAATCCGATAATTCACATAAATCTTTGTTGGTTCAAATAAGAAAGTAACCGTCTGACTACTTTCAACCCTTGGAGGAATCTTTTGAATCAATTCTCCACTTGGTGAAATAAAACCAATACTAAACACACTTGGTGCCGTGGCCCATAGCTCTATCGTAAATCCTACTTCTCCCTCACCAACACGAATCTCTACATCTTCGTATTCCGTTTCCGCCGGAATATTCCCTCGATAATGTAATCCATAGTTGGACTCATTCCCAGTTGGGACAACAATGCAAGTCTGATACGCTTCTGATTGTACATCCAGATATTCATCTAGGATTCCTTTCCCATCATGTCCACCAGAATTGGTCCCAATACCAAGACAAATGACCAAAGGGCGTCGTAACTCATCTGCTTTTTTTAGCAGATATTTCACCCCCATTGCAACATCCGTCTCCTGATAAGACTCGGCATTTGGATTGACAAAGTAAAATCTACGATAAATTTGCTTACTAGGCTTTAACTTTACAATCAGAAGCTCTGCCAATGGTGCTACTCCTGAAAAGTCATTGGTCTCATCGATATTCCCAGCAGCGATTCCTGCCATAAAGGTGCCATGTCCATTACTATCTGTAGTTGGAACTGTTTCCAGAGGATTGGTCGTTCTTAATGCCTGATCAATTTGCTCCTTGGTATATTCCGTTCCATAATAAAACCCTTGTGGTGGTGTTCCTGTCTGAATCGTCTGATCCCAAATGGCTTGAATCCTTGATGTATTATCTGCAAATTTAAATACCGAATGCTGATAATCAATACCAGTATCTACAATTCCAATTAAGACTCCTTGACCTAAAAGATTCAGATAGGGTTGCCTTCGAATTCTGTTTACTCCAATACTATCGATATTCGTAGTATCCATTAACCCATATAACTTTGGAAAAACACTATAATATCTGCCATATCCAAGGATATTCTCTTCCCTTGTGAATTGAAAGCTAGCAATGGCATATCTGTTATCCAGAATTTGAATACAACCAGCATTGAGAGTTTCTTGCAAATTCTCTTCTCCTGGACGATATCGCACAAAAAATTCTGCATAATTCTCTGCCATAATCACTTCTTTACAGGTTGCTGCCTGCTGGTTTGTAAGATCCATCCGTTGATCTCCTACCTACGATAACTTTAATATATCTTATTCCATGCAGCTTAGTAGTATGTGTGAAAAGAAGCTATGGACTCACAATCCAGAAAGGTCCGTTAAACCCTGCCCAAGATTTTGCTTCGTTTATAATTTGAGTTAATTCCCATGTTTTCTCTGTATTCTCTTTACTGTTAGGATCAGCAACATAAACAGTTCCATCTTCTGTCATACCACGTAGTACGATAAAGTGTCCTGTTCTTGTAAAGCTGCCCTTTCCCATCAGCGCAACTACAAGTTTACCTTCAGTTAGCGCTTGTTCTAATTTCTCCTTTACACCAGTCGTATTCTCTGCCCCAACTACCGTAAGCCCAAAGCTTTTGGCTCCTTCGGGAATAATCGAATGCAATGAACCTTGTTGTGGATACCAGTATCCTTTTTCCTTTGCCCAAGCAGACATTTGGACTGGATCTAAATCATACTCTGACAGCGTAGATACCACCATCGCAAGACAAGTTGGTGCGCAACCATATTCACCAATGGTATCCGTATCTCCATAATAGGAATTCGCCCACCTAGCATCATCCTGCTGATAATATACTAGGTCTTTTATTCCATTTGCTGATAAGATAGTACCTTCCTTTGTATTAGCTAAGGTTTTGACAAACTCCGAACTCATACCAACCGCAAAGGCTGGTACACTTGCATTCGATGTTGTGTCCTCTTCTTTTGTTGGCTCCACTGCTGATTCATCTGTTGTATCTGCTGGTTCTTCTTCTGTATCTGCTGGTTCTTCCATCGGTTCTTCTACCATCGGTGTACCTGTCGGTTCTAACGTAATCGATGGAGCTTGAGTGATTGCTTGGTTTTGGTTCGATGGTGTAACCGTTATCTGCTCTGGAAGCATTGTGATTGCTTCCAGCTGATTCGTAGCAGGGGTTGAAGACAAGTTAGTTTCCAATGTTTCTTGTTTTTCTTCCACAGAAGTGACTTTTAGCACTAGGAAGAGAACAAGGACCAAAGCAAGCTGGCAGAGAATAATCTGATCAAGGATTCGTCCTCTTGATTTTCTTCTATTTCTCATTACCTTATTGGATTCCTTTCCATACAATTGCTTAAAACAAATAAAATACTTTATTAATGAATCTGTTATGCTAACGATTCAACAGCTTCTAATTAAGTAAAGGAACATCTACACTTCCACGCATCTCTATAATTGGCGCTCCCTTTTTCTCGATATAGTCACGAGTAATGGTTACACGTCCAATGGTCTCATCTTTTGGTATCTCATACATAATATCTAGCATGAAATCCTCAATGATTGCACGAAGCGCACGTGCTCCGGTCTTTTTCTCCAAAGCCTTCTCTGCGATTGCTTCTAGAGCAGTTTGATCAAACTTTAGGTCTACTTCATCCAAGGCCAATAGTTTTTGATACTGCTTTAAAATAGCGTTCTTTGGCTCTACTAAGATTTTAATCAACATCTCTTTGGTCAAACCTTCTAAGGCATACACAATAGGTAATCTTCCTAAAAACTCAGGAATCATTCCAAATTCACGTAGATCATCTACAATAACCTTCATCAGTAGGTTTGGATCATTATCATACTTATCCTTTAAATCTGCACTAAAACCAATAGAAGCCTGCTTGTTTAATCTCGCTTTGATGATCTTATCTAAATCAGGAAATGCCCCACCACAGATAAATAAGATATTCTTTGTATTGATGGTAGTCAATGGAACCATAGCATTCTTGCTTGTGGCTCCCACTGGAACCTCTACTTCACTACCCTCTAATAATTTTAATAAGCCTTGCTGTACGGATTCTCCACTGACGTCTCGATTATTCGTACTCTTCTTCTTAGCAATCTTATCAATTTCATCAATGAATACGATTCCTCGTTCTGCACGTTCTACATCATTGTCTGCTGCAGCCAATAATTTTGAAAGAACACTTTCAACATCATCACCGATGTATCCTGCTTCGGTCAACGAAGTTGCATCTGTAATTGCCAAAGGAACATTTAATAAACGGGCTAAGGTCTTAACTAGATAGGTTTTACCACTACCAGTAGGTCCAAGCATCAGCATGTTGGACTTTTCGATTTCAATCTCATCCATCTGCTTTTTTGCTACTCTTTTATAATGGTTGTATACAGCGACCGAAATTACCTTTTTCGCATGTTCTTGCCCTATTACAAACTCATCCAACTGTCCTTTGATGACATGAGGTGCTGGCAATTTATTAATATCAATTGTACCGAATTGCTTTGCCTTGTCTTCTTTTCCTGTTGCTTCTGCTTTTTCTTCCTTCTTCTTTAGCTTCATCTTATTCGAAGCTTCTGGAGGAAATCCAAATCCCATCATTGTTGGATTAAAGCTTGTTCCATCCATGAGCGGATTGTTTACATGTCCCATGGTATCGAACGTCTTTTGCATACAGTCAGAACAGATGGTTATATTCCCTGGTACATGCATCATTTTACCAGCTTTACTCTCCGGTCTACGACATAAATAACAGATTTCTTCAAATTTATTCTTATCCACATTGGAATTATTGCTGTCTTTGTTTATTTCATCACTCATCCCTCGAGCTCCTCTCTGCGTATTTACGATTAAATCGTAATGTTATTTATCACTATCCTAACAGAAAAAACTTCTCAAGTAAAGATTAGCTTTTTTTCATAAACTCTGTGCTACACTTAGGACAGCGAATCATAATCTTACCCTTTCCCTTTGGAACACGAATTTTTTGTTTACATTGTGGACATAAAAAGATACGATGAGTTTTACTAGTTTCTTTTTTATACTTTAGTTTACTAAATAGAAATTTAATCTTATTGATTTGATTCACATAAAAGGTATTTTCTTTGTAACGTGCTTGAAAATTCCTAGAAAACATTCTAAGATTGCATAAAATCAATAAAACTAAACCAAGCGTGTAAAAAATAGTTCGAAATCCAAACCACGATAAAACCATGAAAATAAGTGAAGTAATTAACATAGCCTTATTTAACTGATCTGTTCCATATCTTCCTATCATAAATTGTGCAAAACGCTCTCTCCATCTCATATTGCTACCTCCTATAATAAGTATCAACTTCCTTACGATGTACCATGAAGGAAGAACAAGTTATTAATCATACTAAGTCCATTTGTAGTATTAATCAAATTAAAATTTAATAAAATTTATTGAAAGAAAAAAGGCTGTAACTCAATTTGAACTACAACCAATTTCTTTCGTTAATATGCATTTTTATTAATAAAGCCTTTGAAGATCGTTAAGAATAATATCTTAATATCAAGACCAAGTGTCCAATTCTCAATATAGTAGAGATCGTGCTCTATTCTCTTACGAATGGACGTATCACCTCGATAGCCATTGATTTGTGCCCATCCGGTTAGTCCTGGACGTACCTGATGTTTAATCATATAACGTGGAACCTCTTCCTTGAACTTCTCAACAAAGAAAGGACGCTCTGGTCTTGGACCAACAAGACTCATATTACCCATTAATACATTGAATAGCTGTGGTAATTCATCAATACTTGTCTTACGTATGAACTTACCGATCTTTGTTACCCTGGCATCATTCGCTGTTGTCCAAGCCTTCTTTTCGCTTGATTCTGGTTGAACAATCATGGAGCGGAATTTATACATCTTAAATTCCTTGTTATGAAGTCCTACACGAACCTGAGAAAAGATAATCGGTCCTTTGGAAGTTAACTTAATAATTAAAGCCACAATCAGCATAGGAACTGAGAAGATTGCAATGGCACAAATCGCGCCAATGATATCGACAATTCTCTTGGTAATCTTATTGACATAGTTATTCAATGGAACATTACGTATATTAATGACAGGTAACCCCATCATATCTTCCATCACTGGGATGGTTGGAATAATGTTGTGATAGTCGGGAACAAACTTTGTGTGAGCTCCTGCTTTTTCACAGACACCAACAATATGCTCTAGCTTCGCATATTCTTCAATACTTAAGGTAATTGCTATCTCATCTAAATTATTCTCTGAAAGGATATTGGCTAAATCCTCCGTTGTACCAATTACCTTGACACGTTTGTACATCGTTCCTATCTCCATAGTATCATCAAGGATACCATACACATGATACCCCCACTGTGGGTTCGAAACCAAACGATCGAGATACCCTTCCGCTGCTCTAGAATATCCAACAATTAGTACGTGCTTTTGGTTAAAGCCTCTCTTACGCATTTCACTTAAGACTTTAGCAATTGCAAAGCGGAATGCAAGATTAAAAGCTATGTTCGTTACAATAAAGATAAAGAAAAATTTACGTGATAAATCCTGTTCTCTCGTTACATATAAGGCAAAGGTAAAAACAAGTACGCCTAATGCATTCGCTTCTGCAAGATTCCATAATAGAATTCTACGACTACTACTTCTTTGTGGTTTGTATAAGCTAAACACCGAGTAGAAAATCAAATATGCAGGTACTAATAATATAAGGTACTTTGCATAGACCTCCATAGGATAATACATCTCATTTGGACCTCTTTTAAAGAAATCCCAATGACTCAAAACATAGAATCTCAGATAATACGCGGATATATATGAAAGGATAACCAATAATCCGTCAATCATAATTTGAATTCGGTTCAGTATCTTCTGATTATCTTTAATCATGTTAAACTCCTCTACTCCTATCAGGATGACAACCTAAAATTGATATTACCATAAACTTACACTGGTATTATGTCACTTTTATATCATCTACTTTACGTTTTTCTTAATTTTTTACTTTTCATTTAATTTTCACACACTCTTCACAAACTCTTGTTACAATGTCTTCAAGATATTTTTAGTAAAGTGTCAATTTCACATTATAAACATTTTGTACAAAATATCAAGTAAAATTTGTAGAACATGCCTTAATTTAAAATTTATAAATAAAACATAAAGGAGTAAAAAGTATGTCAGAAGAAAATAAGAACAACTCAAACTATACCTTCTGGGCGGAACAAATAACCTCTCAAAGCACTGAGACCTCCTCTTTCGATACAAATCAGTCTCAGAACAGCACATATGCTTATGATTCCATTCCACCCTTTCCTCCTCAAGAGTTGACAGCTCCTAAAAGGAAAAAGAGCAAAACAAAAAAAGTATTTGGATTTATCGGAAAAGCCGCAGTGTTTGGTATCATCGCAGGACTTACCTTTTATGCAAGTAATCAGCTCATTCAGCAATTTAGTGAAGAGGATTCTAATCCATCCCAAACTACAATACAGGTTGGTTCAGGCAATGCTAATTTACTTTTAGATAAACCAGATTCTGATCACACCATTCCTTCCACACCGACATCAGCTCATGTTGACATTCAAAGTACCGATGTGTCCCAAGTAGTTGAAGATACAATGCCTGCTACTGTTGCAATTACTAGTACCTATAATACCACCTATGATGTATGGGGATATCAATATGGTAGTGAAAGCACCGGTGGTGGTTCTGGTATTATCATTGGACAAAAAGATGATACCTTATACATTGCAACCAATAATCATGTTGTTGAAGGCGCTAGTAAAATCATGATTTCTTTTATCGATGGTTCGGAAGCAGAAGCATTGATACGAGGACGTAATTCTTCTGCTGACCTAGCTGTTATTACGGTTGACGCAAGTACATTAACGAAAGAGACGCTTGCAGCAATTAAGGTAGCAAAGCTTGGTGACTCTGATGATGTCAAAGTAGGCCAAATGGCAATTGCAATCGGTAATGCTCTCGGCTATGGTCAAAGTGTAACTGTTGGTTATATCAGCGCTAAGGATCGTGAGATCACTGTTGATGCGAATACAACTCTTACCGTATTACAAACCGATGCAGCGATCAATCCAGGAAACAGTGGTGGTGCACTAATAAACATCAATGGTGAAGTCATTGGTATTAATTCTGCAAAGTTCTCAAAAACTGATGTAGAAGGAATTGGTTACTCCATTCCAATTACCATTGCATATCCTATTGTTGATGAATTGATGAACCGTGAAATTCTAACCGATGAAGAAAAGGGTTATCTTGGAGTATATCCACAGGATGTCGATGAAAGTGTAGCCCAGATGTATGATTGGCCAATCGGAGTTTATGTCTATAGCTTAGTAGAAGGTGGCGCTGCTGACAAAGCTGGTATTTATGCTGGTGATATTATTACAGCAATCAATAACATTACCATCTCTTCTGGCGATCAGCTTAGAGAAACTGTAAACTCCTATCGTTATGGCACTACGGTCACTGTAACCTTTATGCGTTTTACCAATGGCGAATACAAAGAACATACCGTAGATGTGGTACTTCAAAAAGGTACGAATAATGGAAGTAGTGCAACGACAACACCAGACTCAGAGAATAATTTAGACCAAAATCAAGCTCCTGAGCAAGCACCAAACCAGAAGCCGAATCAAGCACCTAATAATTAAGGTAGATAATCTGCGGCTTATCTAATAGTATAAAAAGAAGATAGTAGAACAAAGTGTGCTTTGCACACTCTCACGATTAAAGTCTCTCATAGCACACTTTGTTCTCGCGCCGAGGGGGGGTAGCCCCCGAGTGTGCATTGTTGCCCTGCTTTTTAGGGCATTTTTAATTTATAGGAAACGCAGTTTCCTTTGAATTAACAAAGTGTGCTTTGCACACTCTCACGAGTAAAGTCTCTCATAGCACACTTTGTTCCCGCGCCGAGGGGGGGGTAGCCCCCGAGTGTGCATTGTTGCCCTGCTTTTTAGGGCATTTTTAATTTATAGGAAACGAAGTTTCCTATAAATTAAAAAAGAGTTTCGCTTGCGAAACTCTTTTCTTAGCTATCCACCAATTTTTCTATCAAGTCTGCAACATCTATGGAAGCATGACCTGTTTCCTTTAATCCAATTGCTTTAAAAAACTCAAAGACCTTTGCTTGCTCTTTCTCTTCCTCATAACCCATAATCTCTTCTTCTAGTTGCTCCTGTGATGTGGCTATAACATATGGTAGTGAGTTATAATCAAAATAAAAACCCCTCTCACTTTGATAGGTGGAAAGATCTTTTGCATACAAAAAGACTGGTCTTCTTGCAAAGGAGAATTCAAACATTGTGTTGGAAAAGTCAGTGATTAAAACATCACTTGCAAACATCAATTCATAAATATCACGAGATTTATTCCCATCAATCACATGCTCAGAGAATGCTAATCCACTACTTTGTGCTTGAACCAATGGATGAAGGCGAACTATAAGCTTAAACTCACCACCAAAACGCTGTTGTAGGATATGAGTTAGATGTTCGTAATCCATCTGATATATACTTGCATCCTCAGTATCTCGATAAGTTGGAGCATAAAGAGCTAACTTTGTCTCTGGTTTGACTCCTAATTTAGCTTTTATTCTTTCTTTCTTTTTCCTATCTTCAGATAACAGTAAATCCATTCGTGGGGTTCCAAGCTCAACGATCTCCCCTTCGTAGAAAAAGGCTCTGCGATACATCTGAGTGCAAAAGGTTCCATTGGATACATACAAATCAGTCATCGCAGAATCCTTTTTTGCACGCTTTATATAGGATGCTCCAAGATACTCAGCACAGTCCCCTTCAATCTTTTTGAGCGGTAGCCCACCATGCCAAAGCTGAATGTAATATTGCTTGTTTCTCTTTTTAATATAAGCTTCCTTTCGGTTACTTTCCACCCACATAGAAGCAGTAGCAAGTGCTTTGATTGCTTTGATGGAATTTGTTTTCAAACCTTTGAAAGCCTTAGGTAAATTTTGTCTCTCTGGATGATTGCAGATAAAAATCAATTCATAATCTTTCTTTCTCTTTAACAAAGCTTCTGCTACATATTTGACATTATCACCATATCCCCAAACATTCATAAAAACGATGCGGTTTTGTTGAATCGGACAAAGCCGAAACACATAAAACAACATCGTTATGATTGTATATCTGAAGCCTTTGTAGCAGGCAATCAATGGCTTAGGGGAAAGTTTTTTTAATAACTCTCTCATTGCTTTACTGCCTCCATAAGCTTAGCGAACTGATTCCCTGTCTTTGCCCAGCTAAGATGCTGCATATAGCCTTTTGCATTCACTTGTTGAGCTTGTAGCTTCGCTGGATCGTGAATTACCTCAGTCATTAATTGATATAGCTCCTTTGCATCAATCGAGGTAAGAATCGCACTGTCTTTTGGAAAGAAGTACTCAAAGGTTCCATCCTTAAACTCAATCAATGGAAGTCCTGTTGCTAACATCTCATATGGAACCAAGCTGATATTGCTCATTGAAGCAACCATACCAAAATCAGCACCTTCATATAATTGACGTAGCTCCTCTTTATTTAACATCCCAAGGTTTTCTCCACCTTGTGTGGAAAAGCTTTTCGCTTCTCCAAAATACTTAATCGTAAGCGTGATACCATCCTTACGGAAATATTCTTGTACCTTATCTAACATATAAGGAATGATACAAGGAAGACGCTTACCGTAGTATTTTAAATAAACTGCAAGAATGAAGTTCTTCTTTGTCCTATAATCCTCATAGTTACGAGGAGTGTCAGGATATTCACTTTTTTCATAAGGAAAATCCACAACATCGACCTTTGATACTGGAGAACAATTTTTTAGAATCATATCACGATTCCAAGAGCCAAGACTCACCATATGTAAGCCTTGCTCATAGGTCTTCTTCGCGAGTAAAAACTGTTCACCAAACGAATAAAAGTACGGCTCATAATCTTGCACAAAATACATCTTATAACCAGAGAACTTCTTTGCATATGAAACCGTATCCCAAGAAGTGGCTACAATAATGTCCGGAGATTTCTTATTTAAGAGCTTTTTAAAATTAGTACTTGAAACTAAGGTACCTTCAAATCCGGCCAGATTTGCACTTGCACAGATTTGCATCTCTTCCTTACTTTGTTTTTTATAGACCGCATAATAAACCGAATATCCTAACTTACTAAGTTCCGTTCCCAAACGTAGGATGGAGGTTTGTCCTCCATGAAAACGAACCATTCGCGTTATAATGAACAGTACCGATTTCACCTGAGTTGGTGCTTCATTCTGTATCACTGACGTATCGTAGTGATCAAGTAATACATTCACACGCTTTCTCTCCACGGTTGCCTGAACATTATGAAGTAAACTTAATATTTTTCGTTTGGATTCTCGAATCAATGCTTCCATCTGTCTACCTACTTTCCTAATTTTTGCTCATAAAGGTCACATACCTTTTTGGATTCTCCTTGTGCCACGATTCTACCATGCTCTAGGATAATTGCATGATCACACAAGGAACGTACTTGAGCTAGGCTATGTGATACAAATAATACGGTAATCTTTTTATCAAACATATCCTTAATCTTCTTTTCACTCTTCTTACGAAATTGAGCATCACCAACCGAAAGTACTTCATCTAAGATTAAGATTTCTGGTTCTACAATGGTTGCAATCGAGAAACCAAGTCTTGCCTTCATACCAGAGGAGTAATTTTTAAGTGGAACATTAATAAAATCTCCAAGCTCTGAAAACTCCACAATTTCATCAAACTTTTCCTGAATAAATGCTTTGGAATAGCCCAAAACAGCACCATAGAGATAAATATTCTCTGCTCCTGTGTACTGAGGATCAAAGCCTGCTCCAAGCTCTAACAATGGAACAATTGTACCATTCTTGGTGATTTTTCCTTCAGTTGCTTTTAAAACACCAGCAATGATTTTGAGTAAGGTACTCTTACCAGCACCATTGAGGCCTAGAATTCCAACTCTTTGTCCCTTCTCAACTTCAAAGGATACTTCTCTTAATGCCCAAAAATCATTGTACTTTAACTGTCTACGAAAAATCTTAATTGCATATTCCTTTAAACTATCTATCTTTTCTGTGCTCATATTAAAACGAACACCTACATTCTCTACTTTTAACGCTATATTTTTTCCCATTCGCTTCCTCCAGGTTTCGTATCTTTAGATATAAAGAACGAACTTGTCCTGTTTCTTATAAAACATAAATACACCTATAATTAGTGTTACAACTGCAAATCCTCCAGCGTATAGTGCATATTTCACATTCATTGGATCACCAAAAATCGCATTTCTAAAATTTTGAACAATACTAAACAGAGGATTAAATTTTAAAATCCATGCCGTCGCTGGATCACTTAATATTTGCTTTGGATCATAGAAAATTGCAGAAGCATACATAAGCAACATTAAAATAACACTCCAAAGATATTCTGCATCGCGAAAAAACACACCTAAGGTTGCAAGAATAAACCCAACTCCAATTGTCATAATTAAGATCGTAATAAGTGGAATAAAAGCTTCAAGCAAATGCCAGGTAGGTTTTACACCTTGTACTACGGCTACACCAACCAATACAATCAATGAGATTAAAAAAGTAATATACCCAGAGAGTGCAGAAGAAAGAGGATAGATGTACTTCGGCACATAAACCTTTCGTATCATACTGCTATTACGACGAATCGATTTCAGCGCAAGCTTTGTTCCATTACTAAAGTAAGAATAGAGCAAACGACCACATAATACAAATACAGGAAAGTATTCTACTGTTCTTCCTAACATCTTCTGAAATACAACCGTTAAAACCAACATCGTTAATAGAGGTTCTAACAAGGTCCATAAAAGTCCAAGAGCTGAACTTCGATATTTTAATTTGATATCTTTCTTTACTAATTCGCCTAAAAGATAGCGATATTTCTTAAAATTAGCTAGTAATCTTTTCAATCTTTTCTCCATTTCTAACAGAAACTGCTACATATTCATTCACAGACAGTATGTCAAAGAATCGTCAATCTGTCAACTATAAATGATTATGTAGCAGTTATTATTATCTCATATTCTTATACGAAACATTCCAGAAAAAGCTGGTCTTTAGCTAAAAAACATACGGTTTACTGCACTGAATAAACCACGAATTGAGGCTCTTGTGATATTAGAGCTTGCACCAACACCAAAGGTTGCTTTTCCAGTTTCTGTATCCATGATTTGGATATAGGCAGCCGCTTGCGCATTCGCTCCCTCACCTAATGCATGCTCAGAATAATCTAGTACCTTCATCTTCTTACCAAGTACTTGCTGCAAGCCATGATGTGCTGCATCAATTGGACCATTACCAGTTGAGGTAAATACCTTTTCAACACCATCTTGAAGATAGGTTACCGTGACGATAGTATCATAGTTCTCATTCGACTCTGATACATCCTCAGTTTTTAACTTAATAAAATGAAGAGGCTCTTTTCGTTCCAAATAACACTGCTTAAATTCTTGCATAATTTGATCTGGAGCAACCTCGCCCTGCACTTCTGATATTTTTTGAATCACATCTGCAAATTCTTTGTGCATTCCCTTTGGTAACTTGTAACCAAAGTAGGTCTCCATAATAAATGCAACTCCACCTTTACCAGACTGACTATTAATACGAACAATTGGTTCGTAGATTCGGCCAATATCTGCTGGATCAATTGGAAGATATGGTACTTGCCAGATCTGAGAGTTACGCTCCTTCATTGCTTTTACGCCTTTGTTGATAGCATCCTGATGAGAACCTGAAAACGCAGTAAATACAAGTTTTCCTGCATATGGATGTCGTTCATGAACATGCATCTTACAGCATCTTTCATAAACCTCAATAATTTCATTGATGTTCTCGATATCAAGACCAGGATCTAAGCCTTGAGAAAACATATTGTAGGCTAATGTTAAGATATCAACGTTACCTGTTCTCTCCCCATTCCCAAATAATGTGCCTTCTACACGATCAGCACCTGCAAGTAATGCCAGCTCTGTGATTGCAACACCTGTACCACGATCATTGTGTGGATGCACACTTAAGATAATGCTTTCTCTATCTTTAAGATGTGTTGACATCCATTCAATCTGATCTGCATAAACATTCGGTGTATTCATCTCGACGGTTGCAGGAAGATTAATGATCATTGGATTCTCTTTTGTTGGTTGCCAGATATCCTGCACTGCACTACATATTTCCAATGCAAATTCGACTTCCGTTCCTGTGAAACTTTCTGGAGAATATTCCAATATGATTTTGCCTGGGAAGTCCTTCGCATATTCTTTTACTAAACGAGCTCCTTCTTCTGCAATCTTGATTATCTCAGATTGCTCCATATGGAATACGACATCACGCTGAAGCGTAGAGGTTGAATTGTAAATATGTACGACTGCTTGTTTAACACCTTCTAAAGCCTCGAAGGTTCTTTTTAACAGATGTTCACGACACTGAACTAAAACTTGGATAACGACATCGTCTGGAATTAACTTGCGATCCACAAGCTGTCTTAGAAAATCAAATTCAATTTGGGAGGCACTTGGAAAGCCTACCTCAATTTCCTTAAATCCTAATTTTACAAGAAGATTAAAAAATTCGATCTTTTCTTCCACTACCATAGGCTCAATTAATGCCTGATTGCCATCACGCAAATCAACACTACACCAAATTGGTGCCTTATCAATCTGTTTGTTTGGCCAAGTTCTTTCCTTCAAATCAACGACAGGATTTCTTTGATATCTCTTATAATTTAACATGTTTATCCTCCAATATTATAGAATCATCTAATCTAATAAAAAGTAGATTAGTGACGGAGTCGATAAATCACACCATATATCTTTACAATGAAAAGCTTACTATTGTCTACTCTAGCCCCATGTCTTTCTTCCTTCCTGTTTTTATTTTTACTTAGTATTATATCAATACTCTTAACTAAAGTCATTCAAAATTTTCACAAAATGATAGGTATTATTCCCTAGACCATATTATGTTCTGCAAAATCACTTCGTAATAGCCGAGAAATCTCATCAAAGGCTTCTTGCTCTTTCTCTCCTTCACAGGTTAGCTCTACTACATCCTCTTTACGAATACAAGCTGACAATACACCTAATACACTCTTCGCATTCACAGTACGATTATCGGTCTTGAGTTCAATCTTACATGGATAAAGAATCGCTAAATTACATAAAATGCTTGCTGGACGTAGATGTAGCCCCAACTCACTTCGAATCATTATCTTGCCTCTTACCATACACATACCTCCTGCGTAGAATGACCTACACAAGGCGTTTCTTTGCCTTGCGTCGGTCATCTTTTTGTCCTCATTGACAATCATTGTTCATTTTTTTCTTTTAATTCAACACTAATTGTAACTGGGCGTATTGTTATATTATCTGTTAGCTTACATTCAATCGTGATTGAATACGTTCCTCGTCCATAAGCTGCTAAGTTTATCGAAGGTTGTAATGTCTCTACTGTAACTGCACTTAATTCCTCTGCTGGCCCCATAACATGCAATGTGATAGGTCCAGGCGTATGAATCACGGCTTCATAGTCTTCTCCCATATTGAGAATATCAAGTTCATCTGGTTGAATGATAATATCTCTGGATTCTAGCTTTTCAATCGTAGCTGTTATTTCTACACTGTTCGTGTCTCCAACGATTGTATACTTCGTCATATCAAGATAATCCTCAATATATTTACGATCAACTAAAGTTTCTTTGCTTAAGCTGATATCAAATGGAATTGTGATATAGCCAATTTGAGCAAGATCTTCCTTCGTTCCAGCAATGGTTACAACCTTTGGTTCATGTACCATCTTAATGAAGGAATAGCCATAAAACGGTTCCCCTTCCTTGGATACAATAATTCCAATTTCCTTGGTTGGTAATACTGTTGCTGTTACTGAAATTTCTCTCGTTTGGAATTCTAGCTTGGAGTCATCCACTGGATATCCATTCTCATCCAAAGCCTTTGGCGAGGTAATAATCTCAAAAGTTTCATTCACTTGCTCTACCGAGACCTCAACGATGACTTCCTTTATTTTTGCAATCTGCTTCTTAGAACCTGATATCTCAATGATATTTGGATTCGCAACAAGATCTGTTACGTAATAGCCTTCTTTTGCAGTTCCAGTCGTTTTTACATTGACACGAAAGGTTTGTGAATCCGCTTCCTCAAGTGTTAACGTCATCATATTATTGGAATCAATGATTTCGATATCTGCGACATCATATCGTGCAGACTCCTTAGCTACAATACGTATTGGTACTGCATTGACCATCGACATTTCTTTAAAATCTGCTGTTGCTTCAAAATCCGTATTCTTTAGATATTCAATAACGGAACGCTTTCCTTTTACTTTAATGGATACCGTTTTCCCAGATTCAACCTCATAAATCTTACTGATGTTATCAAACACATCCGTATTGAGCTCAATGACTGGGATATCCTCAATCGTTGTCGTTATGTATGGATCTTCAATATTCATAATCACAACCCATAACACAACAGCAAGAAGGAAAGACAGAATCTTTAACGGTATATTTCTAGTTAACACCTTTTTCATTCTTTTTCTTTCCCCTCCATAATCTGATCTTCTTGGTATCTGGAGAAGTCTTTTTCTGAATCTCCATTAATTTGGCACGAAGATAATCTCCGTCAACACTTCGTATCAGCTGTCCAGCTCTAGCTATGGATACCTTCCCTGTTTCCTCTGATACGATAATTGTAAAGCTATCTGTTACTTCACTAATTCCTACTCCTGCACGATGTCTTGTACCCAAATCCTTACTTAATCTCATATTATCCGATAAAGGTAGATAACAGGTCGCTGCGGTAATACGATTGCCACGGATGGTAATCGCTCCATCGTGAAGAGGGGTGTTATGCTCAAAGATATTAATTAGTAACTGACTTGTTACGATTGCATCGAGCGTAATTCCAGTGCTCTCATAGTCAGATAACGAAACTTCTTGCTCAATTACCATCAAAGCACCTGTCTTCGTTTTTGCAAGCTCGAAGGTAGCTCTCACCAGTTCATTCAGTGTTCGATCTGTGAACCGCTCTGTTTTTTCCTTCGTATCGCTAAGATAAAACAGTGGTGACATAATATTCTTCTGGCCAAGTTGTTCTAATGCCTTACGAAACTCAGGTTGAAATAATATAATGATTGCTATAATACCAACGTTAATACCACTGACAAATATCCATATAATCGCATTGAAATGGAACATATTCGCTATAATCCAAAAGATTAAGAGAATGGCTATTCCTCGCATTAATGCCCAAGCACGAGTGGTCTTAACCCATTTGATCACATGATAGATAAGAAATGCTAACAATAATATTTCAATGATGTCGGTTGGTTTTATTTTGGGCAGGGACAATCTAACCAAATATTCCTCAAAAAAAGTTTTTATCGTTTCCACATTCTCACCTCATTTCAATGCTTTTATTGTATTATTCTAAGCGAAAAGGGGAAATTATTCCCCTCTTGTTCGATCGCTTGCCATCGCTTCCCTTGTTCTCTTTTCTAATATTCTACGGTCCATCTCTCTCGTAGTTAATTCTTCCTCATCGTCATCGTCAAAGTCATCCTCATGAGCTCTTCCCGAACCTTTTTGCACATTAATGCGTTTCACCTTGACATTAGTCATACTAACATTAATCTTTGGAACTGCTTTTACGTAGTAGTAGTAATCATCATCTTCAAATTGAACATTCTCCACCGCTGTGTAATCTAGAACACGGCGGAAAAATTGAATCACTACTACAATCACTGCAGAAATTAGTGTTCCAAGTATCATAGCACCAATCTGCTTTGGTATATTTAATTGTAAATCTACAATTAAGAAGGCAATAATCGTAATAATTGCTCCAGTCCCAATTGCAATTTCATATGCATATTCGATTTTTAAACGACGTACTACATACACAGCTGTAATGACAATTGCAAATACAACAATTGTAAAAATCATCTGCTTATGTTGTACAATTTGATCAATTACATTCACATACAAAGGCAAAATATCTTCGATTTCTCTAATATTCTCCGTTAATGCAACCTGTTGCTGAATAATATGAATCAAGTAGTAAACAGCCACACCACAACCTGCTGGTAAGATAGCAAGTGGCGTTGCAATCAAGCCAAGTAAAATTGGAATCACATAAGGAATATTAAGCCCGAATAAAATTGGTATACCTAATACCACATACCCTAAATTTGGTGTAAATCGCACAAAAAATAGGTATAAAATTAAAAATACAAATACCATCAAAAAGGAAAGTAGCTTTGCTACCGAATATACATGCACCAGTGAAAGTAACATTGCCAATAATACCATAACGGATGATGGTGAGAATGCACTAATTAAGGAAAGTAGTAATACAACCACCACCCTATCAAATCTAGCATCATAACCAATCGTATTATTAATAACGGAAAAAACTACAAGCGCAACAATGAATTTGAGCGCTGGATCAACTACCACCTGATATTTTTGGTAGAGTGCACGCAATCGTGCACGCAATTCTAGAATCTGCATCATTTTGAAGTATCCTCCTTCGGTGATTCGTTAGCAGAAACCGCATCCTCTTCACGATAAATTATACGGAGTTTTTTCAACATACGAAAGTATTGCGAAAGCTGCTTTCTTGACCTATCATATTTGATTGAGTATCCAATGAGTGTTCCTACAATCATCACAGTCAGTATAACTAAGTAATAGCCTAAAATTGTAGTGAATAGACTTTTGTAATCCAAATTAACTGCATTTTCTATTAAGTATTCGGACTTGTAAACCGCTAACATAATGAGAAGTAGTAAATATCCAAACGTGGCACTCATAATCGTCTTTAATATATTCAGACGTACGTAGTCCGTTTTATAGTATTTACTCAGTTTAATATCCTCTCTTCCTTCCTTCTCCTCATAGGTCGCAAGTTTTGTCATGATTCTAATCTTTCTGTTATTTAACATAAAAGTGCCTCCTGACTTGAACCTTCTTTCTTCCTAACATACATACCTCCTGCATATGTATTATCCATTTTCATACACTTTGCTAATATTCTTCACATTTTACCTCTATCTATACAAAATGGAAATGATAACAGAGAAATGCAAGGTTATCTGTATTTTACGTTAAAGTATTATACCATAACCAGGTAGCAATATCGAGATTTTTTTCTAAATTTAAGATTTCCGTAACACTTTCTTCCAATTATTCAAAAAGTTTACTCATTAATTGTTTCGCTTTCTTTCTTCTTTCATTCGTTTCCTCATCATCAATCTGAAGCATACCTTCCACTTCCACTATAATATCCCCTTCTTTTACTTCTAAAGGCAGACGATACTTTGGAATGTTCACCATATTTTTTTGTTCATCCTCACACACTGCAATTGTGCCCTCAAATCGATCAATCGTATACTTCATAGCTTGTAAGCCTCCCATTCATTCTGTCATTTTTGTTTTGCTAGTTTTCTTTTTCTACCTTCCAACTAATTGTATTCCCATCCGATTCCACCACAATCGTCCCATTCCAATCGGTACGAAATAAGGTAATATTCCGCTCCTTCAGCTTTTGTAAGGTCTCTGTATGGGGATGTCCATAAGAATTATTCGTTCCACAACTGATAATTGCATACTTTGGAGCTACTGCATCTAAGAATGCATCAGAAGAAGACGTAGAACTTCCATGATGACCAAGCTTAATCACATCTGCTTTTAGCTCAATCCCAGTCTCTAACATATCTGCTTCTGCTTCCTGCTCAGCATCGGAACACATGATAAAAGTATGCACTCCATTGGATACCTTAAGTCCAACTGACCAATTATTAAGATCCTCTTCATAGTCTTTGACTGGAGCAAGAAAAGTCACTGTGCTGTTCCCAAGTGCAACTTCACTTCCGACTTTTGGTTGAACCATGCTTAAATCTTTTAACAATACTGCTTCTAATAAATTATAATATGTTTTCGACGTATGTTCTACATAAGGAGCATACATTTTTCCGACAGAAAATGCTTCTATTACATTGTCAAGTCCCCCAATGTGATCCTCATGTGGATGCGTTGCTACTACATACTTTAGTTTCTCTACTCCATACTCGCTCAAATAATTAATGATATAGTCTTTATCGTCATTATTTCCCCCATCCACAAGCATGAATTCCCCATCCGCTTCGATTAAAATGGAGTCTGCTTGACCAACATCAAGGAAATGTACTTTGAGATTGGAAGTATCCGAATCGGTTTCTTTTGGCACTTTGGTTACTTCCTTAGTTGATTCAGGTTTGTCACTTGATACAGCTTCTTGGGCTGAGTCTTTCTTCTTACTTGAAGCAGCTTCCTTAGCTGAATCAGGGTTCTTACTTGTTTCCTTGGTTGTGTCTGATTTATCTGAGGATTTTGATAGTTCTGTATTGGTTGATTTTAAGAAAAACTCTGATATCATACCTTGGAATTTTTCATTCTGACTTAAGTAGCCGACCGCGATCACAATGGCTATCAATGAGAAGGCTATGATTCGATATCGCATATTACTCTTTGGTTTTGTTCTCATAGAGGGTTTCCTCTTTTCTGACATAATCAACTCTCCTTTCATCCTATGTTTCCTTATAGTTTTATCAGATTGAACTTATGCCATCTTTTTAGTAAAATAAAGAACAACGTACCTTTTCTATAACCAAAAAAGGCGTTCTCCAATTGTACAATTGCAGAACCACCTTCCAAAAAGCATAGTTTCATTTATTCTAAGCAATCATTTATGATATTTAAGCCTTCACTCCATCTTTTATGATAGGAACTGCCTTCGGCGGCTTACCTATACATTAAAAAAGAATGTTACTCAATACAAATTGTATCAAAGCAACATTCTTCATTCAAGTATTTCTTGTGAATTCTTAATGATAAATTTATACGGATCATAAATCTTATTAAGAAGTTCTTGATATTGTACTATTCTGCCGTTACATGGTTTCTTCCTCATCCTTTGGTTGTGTCATCATCGGAAACATTTTCAGATATTTGGCTTGAAAAAATGTATTCTGCAATTTTTGCTTTCTGAATCTCATCTTTTCATTAATTTCACTAAAATAATAATCCATCTGAAGTCTTGTTTTTCCACTATAAGGATTATATCTACCTTTTACTTTTAAAAGTCTATCCTCACAGTACACTAAGAACATTAGATTATCTCTTTTATATCCAATGAATTCAAATACGATTTCTTCCACGTCATCTCCTATCTCATACTGGCTCCGAAATTTGCTTTCCGCAGCATAAGCATTGCGCATTTCCTTATCATAATACTGAATCTCTGAGATTCTTACTTTTAAGCGATGATTCAGTTCATAGTTTTTATAATAATCGGTAGGGTTTATAATCTTAATATCCCTCATTTTACATAAACCATAGTGTATTAAATTATCCTTATTATGAAGATATGGTTCCACCTCTGCGGAGAATGTGATATAATCCCCAAAATTAAACCCACCTTTTTCAGCATTTATTTTTTCTGTTTTGGCCATTTGATTGATCCATATGTGATCACAAACATATTCCCCTTGCCATAACAGATTTTTAATCACTAATGCATTCTTATAAGGGGAAATAATATTACAATCTGATATTATTCCTTCAAAATCAACTCTCTGAAAGGCAAATTGTTCCAGATTAAATCTTCCAAAATTGGGATTGCTGCATTTTATCATTTTTTTATCATAGGAGCTTATCATTCGATAGTAAAATTGCCACATTTGGGAGGAAGACAATCTACTATCTGCATATGTACTAACATCTAATCCTCTTTCAATCCCTGCTTTTATAACTTTCATCTGTGCCACGCTATACTCAGGTTTTGCATATAAGGATACATCGATCCCTTGTAATAGACCTTCTCGTATTAATTCCATTTCACCTTGTCTAAAGTCCTTATAGTCCTCGTAATACGATATATCTACACCCTGCTTTAATCCTAATAATATTTGATATAGCCTTCCGCTCGGAATATCCTTAGATAAATACGGATATATATTTACTCTTTTTAAAAAAGCACTAATATAGATTTCTTGCTTTCTCTTTGAGTAACCTTCTTCGACCAGATATTCTCTTAACTCTTTCTCATCTTTAAATGTCATAGTAGCTTCATCTCCATCAATATATTTGGCAATGCTTTAACAAGTGTAAAACATAACACACGGAGTCCTTATTGGTTCCTATAACTCAGACCATAGCCTTTTTCAAACATGCATTCCTTCGTACCTATTTGCTCGATAGAGCTATACCAAGGACTTGGCAGTTTACCGGTAAAATCACTAGCACCACATAATACATCGGTAATGCCCTGACCTTCCGAACCTGGCAGATAACACATCACCACCGAATCCCAATTGTCAATATAATCATCTATGATCACTTGACGTCCTGCCACAATTAATGTTACCACAGGCTTACCAAGTGATTCTACCTCCTCAATCGCACTAGTATTCCCATTAAGACCCATCATTCCACAAAGTTCAAGGTCTTTCGTATCCCCATTCCATTCTGCATAAGCTTGCTCTCCTACGACGAGTATAACTGCATCTGCATTTGCAGCTTCTAGTTTATCGGTTGTAATGGTTATTCCGTACTCATCTGCTTTTAGCTTTAATCCCTCAAGAATTGATGTAACTCCCTCAATTGATTTACTTGGGCTCTGATTCCAATCAATCGTCCATCCACCACACTGCGCTCTATCATCATCTGCGGCAGGTCCTGTTACGTAAATTGTCATACCTTTCTTAAATGGAAGAAGCTCGTTTTCATTTTTTAACAATACAAGGCTCTGCTCTACTAGCTTTTCGGCAAGTTCACGGTACTCTTGACTTCCTGTTTCATCCTTTACAGTTATTATATTCTCACACATAGGGTCACTGAATATCCCAGCATCAAGTTTTACCTGAATAATTCTACGTACAGCATCATTCACTCGTTCCTCTTTGATTTCTCCACTTTTCACTGCTTTTATTATGATTTCCATTGCGAGGTCATAGCTTTCCACCTCCATCAGCATATCGATACCAGCGTTAACGCTAGTAATCACCTGCTCACTATAAGTGGTAGGTGAGGTGTTCTGAACGGAATTCCAGTCACTAACAATGAAACCCTCAAAGCCCATTTCATTCTTAAGATACTGGATATAGTATGCATTTTCATGCATTTTCACATGATTCAAAGCTGAGTGGCTGATCATAATCGTCTGTACACCAGCATTAATCTGTTCTTGATATACTGCAAGAAGCTCTTTTATTTCATCATCGGTAAGTGGTGAGTTCCCTCGATCCATCAAGCGATCTACATCCGAATCCTCTCCAGTTCCGAACTCTATATTGCCGTCTGCAAAAAAGTGCTTTGCACAAGCAATAACACCACCATCGATCATTCCTCTTGTAAACTCTACACTTAAATTCGTTATAATCTCAAGATCATTACCGTAGCTTTCATAGGTTCTACCCCAACGAGGATCCACCGATTGCGCAACGCAAGGTGCAAAGTTCCACAGCATGTGGCATAACTTCGCTTCATCTGCAACCGCTAGTCCCATCTGATAGGTAAGTTCAGCGTTATTTGCAGCACCAATACCGATATTATGAGGAAAGAGTACGGCACCAACACAGTAGTTTACCCCATGAACATCATCATTTCCATAAAGATATGGAATACTCGCTTTTGAGCTTAGCGCATCCTGTTGGAAATCATCCACTAACGTTTGCCACTCCTTATAAGTAATTGAATCGTATTTGGATAGGATACTACCATAACAATTCTCACTCATCTGTTGTGAGGTTACGTTGTAAACTGCAGGCTGAACCATCTGGGCAGCTTTTTGTTCAAGGGTGAGAGAAGCGGTAATCTCTTCTGCCGTCATGTTAGCATAATCTTTGTAGGTTAGAGTTATAGGCGCAGAGGTTGGCGGGGTTGTGGGGGGTAGGGTGGCAGAACTTTGGGTGGTGGTACTTTCCTGTGGTACGTTAGTATCGGAACAAGAAGAAGCTGTTAATACAAGCATAATACATAGTAACAGGGAAACAATTTTTCTCATAATCAAACCCTCCAATATTTTTTAAATAGCCTCTCAACTACAAAACACACAGAAAGTCTACTCACAATTCTACTTCTTCATTTTATCTGTTTTAGCATTGTAACATCCTTCTATATCACAGCTTCTCCATAGCTATTTTTATTATTTTTGCATATTCCACACATGATTCAATCGAAAAAATAGGTTCAAATGAATCATTTAATTCTTTTGATATATACCCAGCTATTCGTTCTGCTGAATCTGTCCTTTTTATTTTCTCTGCAATTCTCTCTGCTTCACCATAAAACTCATTTACAGGTGCATCTGGTAGTAGTGAATATGGATTCATTTCCTTTAATGCAGTTCGTACAAGATGAAACTCTAGTTTTTTTCTTTTTAACCAGTCCACCTGTTTCAATACAGTTTTATAGACTTGAACATCATCATAAATTAGTAACGATACATTCAGCTCTAATGTTTTATCTACAATTTCTTCATAAATTAACTCAGAAAAATCAACCTCATATATGCATTCAATAGTCGTTGCACCTGGGTGACTAACCTCTTCTACTTCATTCATAAATAACTCAACATAGACTGAATCAAATACCTCATGCCATACATCACTATACTCCCCGAAGAAGGTAAAGCTGCGACCTCCTGCTAATAACAGCTCTGTTGCTTTTTCTTTTATGTAATCTCGATCAAAGGTGTGATTCACTATAAGGAATATAGAGAATGTTTGCCCGTTCGGAATATTCTCTTTTCCATTTCTCATTTCAGTTGCATATAAATTAGGGTAAATAATCTCCATTATTCTCAAGTCTTCACCTTCCTTTTTTAATGTTAATAACTTCAGTCAATATACCTTACTCAACCCACCGACATTAAAATCATTCATCATGTTTACCACAGTACCATTTTTCTGGCTCAAACTTATACACAAAGTAGCGCATAACTAATAACAATTGCTTCGAATACATCTTTATTTTCATTTTACTTATACATTATAATATATCTATCTGATTATACCATCTGTTTCCATCATTGAGAAGAACATTAAACAAGAAGAATTAGTTATCTTCTGAAATTCACCATCCAAACCCTCAATTTAAGTAACTAACTTCAAAATGGCAAAACAAAAGCTCGGCAGCTTGTACCGAGCTTGCTATGTATTATTTACTTTTCTTTACTGCTTCAATCAAAATCCATATAGGAGCGGTTACGATTAAGAATAATATTAAACAACCACTTCTGTCTTTTTCTTCTTTCATTATTATACCCCCATTCCGCAAAGTAAATCAAGGTTTACATCGTTCCATTATGGCGGTATTAGTGTATCATCTCGGCAAATATTGTGCAAGTGGTACAGATGGCTCTTAATCACTTACACTTGCGTACAGTACTTAGATTTACTACTATTCCTTTATCTGATTAACAGCCTCATCGCCTTCAGCTATACCATGGCAAATAACATCACCTATGCTTAAATGAATTTCTAATTTTTCGATATCCTCCATTGTCAGTTCTCTAGCGTAATACTTCTCAAGAAACTTTTCTAACTTATCTAACTCTTTTTGTCCTCTTTTCTCCTCATTCATTCTCCCCATACTTATAAGGCAACCAAAATCCTGATATTCTTCAACTGCATTGACTATTTCTGAAGGTGTTTCACCTTTAAACCACTTATTTACCCAACCAATCTCAATTTTTGCTGCATTCATTTTTATCCTCCCTA
>JAEZKD010000031.1 GCA_023415655.1 Bacillota bacterium
ACTAATCATTACACTTGCTTCTTTGGCGATTTTACTTAGTATATGCTTCATAATAGCTAAGAAAAACCAATTATTCATAAAGGAGGTGGAATTCGATGGATTAAATGAGGAAAGATTTGCCTAATAAATATTTCTTACTAGTTGATGAATGCTGCATCATGTTATCATTTTTAACAACATTGAACTCGATGAAAGTCAGATGGTACGAAAGCGTATTACAGATGTGATAGGAGGATTCATTGGCAGTATCATAGCAGTATTCCTTATGATATTCATAGCTCCGGCACTATTCCTAGAATCGCCAGGACCGATATTCTTCTTACAAGTAAGGTTCGAAAAGAACGGCAGACTCTTTAAAATATATAATCCGATTCATGTATATTGACTCTGAGAAACGTAAACAGGAATTTATGGGACACAATGAGATGTATTGTTTCATGTTTAAGATGAAGAATGATCCGAGAGTTACTAAGGTGAGTAAATTTCTTAGAAGAACTAGTTTAGCCCAATATCCTCAATTCTTCAACGTCTTAAAAGGTTACATGAGCCTTGTCGGAACAAGCCCCCCAACAAAATCTGAATTTATCCAATATGAAGATAGACATAAAAGAAGGCTTGCCCTAAAGGTAGGTGTTATTGGCCTATGTAAGTCAGTGGAAGAAATGATATCAATGACTTTGAAGATATGGTGGTGATGAATCTGGAGTATGTTGAGAACTGGTCTTGGAAGATGGATGTGAAGATACTCTTTGATAGCAGATTCTAGAATCCGAGAAGATGAGATATATTTGATAGCTGGCACAGTAATTGGAAGATACAGTAATATTCAGTAATACCATATGGTAAAGGGTAATCTATCAAATATTCAAGAGGTGGTTTATTATAATTTTATCTAAGGAGAGCTTGGTTATGAAAAGCATTATGGTAACAGGTGGTTGTGGAATGATTGGATCTAACTTAGTTAAACGTTTAGTGAAGGAAGGGTGGGATGTATATGTTGTCGATAATCTTTGGAGAGGAAAATTAGAGTTTCTTAACGACGAAAGCGGAAAACCTGTAATTGATTTAGACACGCACTTCTTTAAGAAGGATTTGACAATTTATAATGAGGTACGGGATGTTATTGGTAAGACGGATTATGTAGCACATTTAGCAGATGTTGTCGCTGGTATAGATTATGTGTTTAAAAACCAAGGAGAACTGTTCCGCATTAATAATCTGATTAACTCAAACGTGTTTGAAGCCTGCCGTAACGTAGGTAAGGAGAAAATCAAAGGTCTGTTGTATGTGGGTACCGTATGTAGCTTCCCATTGACAAGACAAAATACCCTCATCGCTGAACCTCTTCGTGAACAAGAACTATTTCCAGCTTTACCTGAATCAGCATATGGTTGGAGCAAACTGATGGGTCAACTTGAGATGGGTTATTTGGAGAAGGAGACGGATATTGCATGCTGCATATTGATGTTACATAATGTTTATGGCACTCCTACAGATTATGGGGAACGAAGTCAGGTAATTCCAGCATTGATTCGTAAGGCGATAAACTACCCTACTGAAGCTTTCGATGTTTGGGGAAATGGAAAACAGGGGCGTGCTTTTATACATGTTAATGACATTGTGAATGCGTTGATTCTGTCTCTAGATAAGGGATGGGGACATGGTCATATACAGATTGGTCCCTCTAATTATACATCCATACAACAGATTGCAGAAATGGTAATAAAGATTTCTGGCAAGGATATCAAACCTTTCTATGATATTTCAAAGCCAGAAGGTGATAAGGCTCGCTGTGCAAATTATGATAAAGCAAAAGCGATTTTAGGTTGGGAACCAACAGTATCCCTCGAAGTAGGTTTGCTTGAATTATATAAATGGATTGAGAAGCAAATTAAGGGTTAGCCTAATCGTTTCAGCGAGGTTTTGCAAAACATTCTGTATTTGAAAGATAAAAAAATATGAAAAATAATAAAGCAAGATATATTCAAAGACCAGATTTGTTATACACATAAGTACATAGATGTCTATGTTATGCTTCATAGGTGCTTATCTTAGGGTGATTTAACCAATAAATATCTGAGGAAAAGAGGACTGGATGATCATGGGGTTTAAGGTATATCTAAAACAGAGAGATTTTATGGTATGTGGAGTGGTAGGAGTATGTGCAACCACGAGAGAAAAATTCGTAAATGAAGTTTTTTCTATACCAACTACACCAGTAAGTGCCACGATTAGTTTGGTTGGAGTACCTGCTATTGTTACTGCAAAAGAAAATCCCCAAATTGCAGAGGTATACAATAAATCAACAATGGTTGCAATTGATGGAATGCCTATTGTAAAAATCGGTCGCCGTAAGGGATTAGAATGTGAACGTTGTGCTGCACCAGATATCATGGGATTGGTTTTTAAAGAAGGACTGAAAGAAGGAAAAACACATTACTTCTATGGTGGTAATGATGATGAGGTTTTAAAAAAAATTCGGATTAATTTGGAAAGAGATTTTCCGGGAATACATATTGTGGGTATGTATTCTCCACCCTTTAGGCCACTGAATGAGAAAGAAGACAAACAGATTTGTGAAGAAATCAATAATCTGCATCCGGACTTTCTTTGGGTTGGTATTGGTGCTCCAAAGCAGGAGATATGGATGTATCAGCATCAAAGTATAATACACAATACAGTAATGATAGGTGTGGGAGCAGGGTTTAATTTCATTGCAGGGACATTGGACAAGTCACCTAATTGGATTGAAAAAATATGCCTTGAATGGCTATACCGCCTTATCAAAGAACCAAAGAGACTTTGGCGTCGCTATCTACTTGGTGGAGCGAAGTATATATATTACTCTTTTGATTATAAACTTAAAAGACAATAGCATTATAGGTGATATGTATGGATAATTCAAGAATTATTTTAAATGTTAATCAAACTTTATATAAACCAATTTGCGATTTTATAGGAAAGGAATATAATTTTAGAACCATACTATTGGATAGTAAAAATATCGATGAAAGTATTCGTTCAAAGAAAAGCTTATTATTGACCGGTTTAAAATCCTCATGGAAAATAATACTAAAGAGAAAATATTTAAAATCGTCCCAAATAATTATTTCAATTGGATTATTTGAAACCATATTTTTGTTATTACTAAATAAGATAGGATATATTAATCCTAGAAAAATAGTTTGGTGGGGTTTTTTTATCCATAGCAAGAGATCGCTATATTTTTTAAGGTATTATTTTAAATTGTTTTATAAAAGAAATATTAATTTTGTGATTTTTTCGGAGTGTGAGAGAGAACTATACAATAAGCAGTTATCAATTAGTGGAAAAGTGTTTTATTCTTTACCTTATGGAGATTGGGATAATATTACTAATAGTTATTCTAGTTTTATTAATGAAAAGAACTATTATTTTTCCGGCGGATATAGTAATCGGGATTATAAGACATTAATATACGTCTGGGGGGAATATATAAAAGAATATCATCTTATTATAATAGGCTCACATTATAATAATGATTTAATTGAATACATGAAAGGTCCAAAATACTCCAACATTGAGGTGTTTCTTGATTTGAATGTAGAAAAATTCGATAAATATTTAGAATTTTCAAAGGCATGCATATTGCCATTTAAGGAGAATACCGGAGCCTCAGGGCAAATGGTTACCCTTAAATGCATGAAATTAAATAAACTAATTATTGCAACTAAAACAGATATAATGGAGGAATATATTAATAATGGAAAAAGTGGCTATCTGATTAATGATATTTTAGAGTTATCCAATATTATATTAGATATAGAACAAAATATTGAGGAAAAAAGAATGATGATTAAAGAATCAAGAAAAATATTTGACGAGAAATTTTCATTTAATGTTATAACAAATAATCTTAATGAATTATGTGGATATTTATTAGTATAAAAATTAATACAGCTAAGCAATTAATTTTGAGTTAAGTTGTAGATTATGATTGATTTTCTCGATTTGGAAAAAATGTGCGAATGGTATAAGTTAGTGACTGCATAAATGGCTTATCGAAGAGGCGGGTTAAGGAATGAAAAAAAGTTATAAGATATGTATGATTGTTCCTCAAGCAGATGTCAAGGGGGGAATTGCATCAGTTGTTAATGGCTATCACAATTCAATAATGGAAAAAGAAAATCAACTTTATTATATCGAATCTTATCGGGATGGAAATAAAATAGACAAACTCTTGAAAGCGATAAAAAGTTATTTTAAGTATATGAGAGTGTTATGTCTATATAATCCAGATTTGATTCATATTCATTCATCGTTTGGGCTAAGCTTTTATAGAAAGCTTCCTTTTATTTGGATAGGTAATAAATGTAGAATCCCAATCATTAATCATATTCATGGATCGGAATTTGATAAGTTCTATACGAATGCAAGCAATAGAAAAAAGGCGCTTGTAGTAAAAGTATTTGCGAAATGTTCACAATTAATCGTCCTATCTGAAGAATGGAAGAATAGGTTATCGGAAGTCATGCCTAAAGAAAAAATATCCATAGTTGAAAATTACACAGAAATACAACCTATAGATTTGGATAAGAAAAAAAATCAAATTCTCTATTTAGGGCTAATCAATGAAAACAAAGGTTGTTTTGACATTCCTCAAATCGTAAAAATGGTAGCCGAAAGGATAAACGATTTTAAATTTGTTTTGGGTGGGGTTGGTGAAATAGATTCTGTAAAAAGTCAATTAAAGTATTTGAAGGTCTCACACCTTGTTGATTTTCCAGGGTGGGTTTGTGATGATGAGAAGGCAAGATATCTGAATGAAAGCAAGATTTTTTTTCTACCATCATATACTGAGGCGATGCCGATGTCCATATTAGAGGCAATTGGGCATGGGGCCGTTGTTGTTTCAACAAATGTTGGTGGAATACCAAATGTAATTACCACAGGTGTGAACGGTATGTTATGTAAACCAGGAGATATTAATGGTTTTGTTGAGGCTTTGATTTTATTGCTTAATAACAATGAATTACGGAAAGATTATGCAGAAAAAGCTTTTGATGTAGCAAAGCTAAAATTTACAAAAGAGATACATCTAGAGAAAATATTATCTTTATATAGGAAAATTCTAAATGATTAAATAGGGAAGTTCATACGCTCCAGGAAAAATCGTGTAGATGCTAAGAGGGTAGTGGTAATGACCTCTTAAAAAAGCAGCAGTTTAAAGCTTAGTAAGCCATATCAACTTTGAAATCGATGAGGAATAAGTTTTGCAACATTTGAATATGCGTATAGTTGGACTACCAGGTTCGCCCTTACTCATACAACTGATATTAACCTCACGAAGAGAAACTATGGCTATTATAAAGTAAAATCCAGGACGTTTCATTACCAATTCACTTATAACCGATTACAAAATGTAGGGGAAGCTATAGCAATTGACCCTTCAGAAATGTAATCCGATATAAAATGCTTCGAAAACGAGAGAAAAGAGAGTTATCGTAAATTATATGGGGAGGTAGAAAGTGAACGATATTTTTTTTAGTATTATAATTCCTGTATATAATGTTAAAGAGTATTTAGAACGTTGTATAAGTTCAATCTTAATTAGTAATAGTACAAATTTTGAAATAATTTTAGTTGATGATGGATCGACTGATGGTTCAGGAGAAATTTGCGATAATATCGTAAAGATACATAATAACATACATGTTATACATAAAGTTAATCAAGGCGCTTTTTCAGCAAGAAATGAAGGTGTGAAGATTGCACGAGGTAAATATATTAGTTATATTGACGCTGATGACTGGGTTGTTAATGGTATGTATAACAAACTATACGATTATTTACAGCTGAACAATGTTGACATTGTTCAGTTTGGATATAATAGATTCAACAATGGTTGCATTGTGAAAAGCCAAATTCCAGTAATAAAATGCGCTATATACGATAGATTGGAAATTTTAAATTATATTATTCCACTAGCTATAAGTCCAAATAAAGTCTTCGATTATAAAAATAAATTTTTACTATCTGCATGTATGCATATATTCAGAAGAGAGGTTTTAATTAAGAATAAAGTAGAGTTTTTAGATGTGATTAATGAGGATCCGTTATATACTTTCTCTGCCATTATATGTGCTGGAACTTTCGGTGTATTTAGTGAAATCTTGTATTGTTATGAAGCAAGAATAGGTTCTCAATCATTAAGTTATAGGGATAATATGATTGAGCGGAAGAAGGAAATGGTTCTACTACTTAGTAATTTATTAAAAGAGTACGATTTATATGCAAAGAATATTACTCGAATAAATGACTATTTTATTGATGCGATTTATGATTGTTTAGTAAATGAATGTCGCAAAACATCAAAAAGAAAGTTTTTAGAAGCGTTGATGCAGATTAGCAAAATATTTAAAGATAGAGATGTCATAAAGGCCATAGAACAAAAGAATTTATTTAACTTAAGAGGAAGAGAAATGTTAATTATATATATTATGAAACATAAATTATCGGTGCTCTTTTTGTTTGTATATAAATTAACACATTGTATTGGAATATGAGGTTTTTCTGAATGAAATTGATAAGGATAAATAGAACAAATTTTATATTTTTTCTCGGGTTGCTACTAATAGATGTAAAGTTTACTTTAGGCTATATGAGTAGCTCAATTGGGGAATTACCTGATTTAATGGATAATGTAATATTGATTATCGCAATAATGTTATTTCTTATATGCATTATATGTAAATATAAGCCTGAATACATTATTGGCATTATATTAATAACCATATTATTATATGCAAATTTTATTATAACTAATTCACCTGTAATTATAACATTATTTGTTACCATATTTGCTTCAAAAAACATTTCATATAAAAAGATTTTTGGTTTTCAGCTTAAATTTTACGTGACTATTTTATTGATAGTTATATTTATATACGTTATAAAAATGTCCCATAGTTCAATAGATGTGACATACTATCGGATCATTGGTCAAACCAAAATAGCAAGATACAGTTTCTTTTTTAATCAACCTAATATGTTTTCGATGTTGGTATTTTATACCTCTCTTTTATATTTTTATCTAAGATATGATAAATGCAAAAAAAGATGGTTATATTTAAATTTAGTTATTGTAGGTTTTGCAGTATATTACTTTCCGAATACTCAAACTGTAACATTATTATTTGCAGTTTTGATCCTTTTGGATGTTATGAATGGATATCTCAAAAAGCATACTATTGAGATTATATATATAAGCATCTATTGGGCCATATTACTATGTAGCATGCTTTTTGTATTTCTATGGATATACATGCCAAATAATTCTTTGGTTAATGTAATAAATAAGGCGACTAGTGGTAGAATTTTTTTATGGGCAACAGCATTAAAAGAATATGGAATGAAATTTATGGGGAATAATCTCCTATCACCATTAACAAATCAGTATGATTATTTAGTAATTGACAATGCGTATTGGTCGTTGGTAATTATTTACGGGATATCAATTTCAATCATTATAATTTATATATATGGTCTGACATTAAGAAAAATCGGAAATGATAAAAAAAGTATATTGGTATTTATTGTAATGTTGATTTATGGTTTTACAGAAGCTCCTGGGGCTTTAAATATTTGGGCAGCATTTCCGTTATTTTTTATAAGAGAGAGCATTAATAAACGCTGTAGTAATGATATTACAATATCCGAAAGGGTGTCAAATGCAAATGCTTAAGAGAGTGACTTTTTTAAATATCATATCATCAATATTACTACAATTGATTACAACTGTCAGTGGGTTGGTGATACCGAGGACGATCATAACTATATTTGGATCTGATGTTAATGGATTACTATCATCAATTAATCAGTTTCTTAATTGCTTTACCTTAATGGAAGGAGGAGTTACGGGAGTAATTTTGGCTTGTTTATATAAACCAGTGGCCAATTATGAATTTGATAAGATCAGTGGAATTATTAGTGCAGCTAAGATATTTTATCGGATAATAGGATTAACTGGTGCCGCCTATGTATTAATGATGGCAATTATTTATCCAATATTTTTATCGGATTATAAATTTTCATACATATACATCTTTACCCTTGTATTAATATTGGGGATTAATATACTAGTTCAATACATCTTTTCATTAACATACATTCTTTTACTTAAAGCTGATAGACGAATTTATCTCGTTGCATATATACAGATGTTAGTTATAAGTTTAAATACAATAATTTTAGTGGTGGCAACTCGACTTTATCCGAATATACATATCGTTAAATTGATAAGTGGAATCTTATTTATAATGCAGCCAGTGCTCTTTAACATTGTTATAAGAAGAAAGTATAAGCTAGATTTTTATGCAAAGCCAAATAAAGAGGTGATAAGTCAAAGATGGAATGGGTTTGGACAAAATCTAGCAGCATTTATACACATTAATGCAGATGTGGTTTTGTTAACAATATTCACTGATTTATCTTGGGTATCAATATATGCAGTTTACAACATGGTGGCACAAGGTATTAAGGCCATAGTAATAGCGGTCTCATCTGCAATTGTCCCCTCAATAGGTAATATGCTTGCGAAAAGGGGAGATAAAGATATAAACAATGCCGTCTCGTTATATGAATTTTGGATTTTTGTATTATCAACGGTGCTATTCACTTGCGGTATATTATTAATTATACCATTTGTCTTAATTTATACAAAGGGAGTATATGATGCAAATTATAACCAACCTTTTTTTGGAGTTATTCTCCTACTATCAGAGTATTTATATTGCTGTAGTGAACCGTATGTAAATATTGCTTATGCAGCTGGTCATTTTAAGCAAACATCAAAATATGCATATATTGAAGCGATTATAAAGATTTTTATCTCGGTTTCTTTAGTGAAAAAATATGGATTAATTGGTGTTGCTTCTGGAACATTTTTTGCCATATTGATCAGAATGGTCTGTCAAGTTTATTATTTAAGTAAAAATATTACTTTCCGATCGATGAAATTCTTTCTTGAAAAAATCACCTTTTTTTTGGGAATATCTATTATCATCATAGTGCTCTCTAATTATATATTTGATTTTTCGGTAAATAATTTGTTTAAGTGGGTTATTCTTGCAATTCAAATTATGATTCTATCTTCAATTATAACGCTATTAGCATCGAGTATTTATTTTGGGGATGAAATTAAGATACTTTTAGTCAAAATTAACAATGTAAAAAGATATTTATGGAATAAATCGTAAATAGTGCAGAGTTAAGTAACGTATGAAACCCTGTAACCTAATAAATAGGCTCTTTCAGAATCTTGAAAATAATGAGGGTTAATGTATAGGATAGCTTCCGCCTCCCTTGAAAGTTCCATGTAACAGTATCTTTTGAGTTACTAGAACATACTGCAGAAGCAACTGCTGTATCCAACATCAATTATGACTAGTATCCAGAAGAAGTTTTTCCTCGGGAATATAGATGCCAAGCGGAATTTGGAGTTTATGGTGATTATATAGAAGGAATAGGCGGACCATCAACATGACAAATCTGGAGATATAGTACTAACGAGACTCATATGGGAAGAGAGTTTGTTTTTTAAAGGAGTTTGTGTTGAGGTTATCAGGGATGGGTCCATAGTTATTGAGAAAGGCTATTATATGTTAACTGGAAGACTTAACGCTAATATAAAACCAAATTATATCAAGCCTACTGAGTTAGACTATTATGGGGTGATCCAAGAAAAGCGGAGACGGAGCTTGGATGGAAACTTTACGTTGATTTCAAATTCCTATTACATATGATGATTGATGTGATTATGAAAGTAATTGTAGTGATATCAGGAGTAGGAAAAATTGAAGAATAACTGGATGGAAGATAGACCTACTCTAACGTTATATGCTTAAGATAAGGACAGGGAGGTTATGATGGACGTTGATAGTAAAATACATATAGCAGGTCATCGTGGAGTAGGTGGTTGGGCGATCTGCAAAAGATTAATACTAGAAACTATCACAAAATTGTAGCTCTTTATACCAAGGAGTAAGACCTAAGAAGACAGTTTTAAAATATATTAGTGGTGAGGTGAAAAAATGGATGCAATAAAAAAAGTTGCTCTGATTACAGGAATAACAGGACAAGACGGTTCATATCTAGCAGAACTGTTATTAGAAAAGGGATACGAGGTACATGGAATTATCAGAAGACACAGCATGATAAGTACAACTAGAATTGATAACTTATTTGAGGATTCCGAGATTGGCAACAAATCATTATTTTTACATTATGGTGATATGACGGATTCTAGTAACTTAAATCGTTTAATCGAAAAGATAAAACCAAATGAAATTTATAATCTGGCAGCTCAATCCCATGTTGCAGTTTCCTTTGAAGTGCCGGAATATACTGCGGAAACAGATGGTATTGGAACTTTAAGAATATTGGATGCCATTAGAGAAAGCGGGATTAAATGTAAATTTTATCAGGCATCAACCTCTGAACTATTCGGTGGATTACCTGAAACAGCTCCGCAAAATGAGAAAACACCGTTTTATCCCAAGAGTCCATATGGTGTTGCAAAGCTTTATTCCTATTGGATTACAGTAAATTATAGAGAGTCCTACAATTTGTTTGCTTGTAATGGTATCCTATTCAATCATGAATCGCCTAGACGTGGTGAAACCTTTGTCACCCGCAAAATCACCAGAGCTGTTGCCAGTATTGTGGCAGGTAAGCAGGATAGATTATCCCTAGGTAATTTAAACGCTAAGAGAGATTGGGGTTATGCCGGCGATTATGTAGAGGGAATGTGGAGAATTCTACAACAGGACAATCCAGGAGATTATGTATTGGCTACGAATGAGACCCATACAGTAAGAGAATTTGTCGAACTTTCTTTTGGTGAGGTTGGCATTGATATCGTATGGAGTGGAGACGGTGTAGATGAAAAAGGTTATGATAAGAAGACAGGTAAACTACTAGTAGATGTTAATCCAAAATATTTCAGACCTGCAGAGGTGGAATTATTATGGGGAAATGCGACGAAAGCAGAAAAAGAGTTAGGCTGGAAGCGTAATGTTGATTTCAAGAGTTTAGTACATATGATGGTTGATGCGGATATGAAAGAAATAGTCGGGAAAAGCATTAATGAGTATTTGGAAGAAAGTATTTGTGAAGATCAAAATGATTACATGTTATGTGTCTAGTTAAAGGGATAAGGATGGAGGCTATTATGCAATTAAACAGTAAGATATAAGTCGCCGGTCACCATGGTATGGTTGGTTCTGCCATTGTTAGAAAGCTAAAAGCAGAAGGCTTTAATAATATCACAACCCGTTCCTCCAAAGAATTGGACTTACGTCGTCAGGAATTGGTAGAGCAATTTTTTGCCATGGAGAAACCCGAATATGTATTCTTGGCAGCAGCGAAGGTCGGCGGTATTGTTGCCAATAGTACCTATCCGGCGGATTTTATGTATGACAATATCATGATGGAGATGAATGTGATTAAAACTGCTTATGATAATGGAGTAAAGAAGCTACTATTTCTAGGAAGTTCCTGTATCTATCCAAGACTTGCGCCACAACC
>JAEZKD010000102.1 GCA_023415655.1 Bacillota bacterium
ATAAAGAGGAACTGCCATAACAGCTAATGTAAATGCTATAGTCACCTTTTGAGAGTAGATCACTCTAATATAATAATCCGCATATTTATCACCATACAAAACACTTATTTCTTTGCGAAGCTTTCTATCACGTTTCGAACGATATTGATACTTAAACAATTCCATTATGCCATATCCAAGAAAATATATTTCTTTCAATGAATATTCTTTTTCCTCCAACGAGTCAAACAGAGTAGCATATTTTAAACCCATGAAGAAGAATATCATCCAAAGTATAAGAAGGAATCCGCCAATGCCATACAATACAAAATCTAAAAGTGTTAATGCCATCAACTACACCCCCTAAACCTTTATATTAAGAATTGCTTTACCAACAATATAGGATATCACGAATAAAGCAATAGCCAACGTCGTAGATATAATACCAGAAGGTGTTACAAAATTAGCAGCAAAGTCAGGGCTCATCATCTTAATAATACCAATAAGCCCAATTGGCATGGCTATCATGATTTTCTGTTCCATTTTATTAGATGTAACAACTGTTTCAATATCATCATTGATTTCCATTTTGTCGCTTAGAATTTCATGTGTGCTTCGTATTGTATCTTTAATATTTCCACCTTTGCGATAGCAAATCTTAAAAACGTTTGCAAAACCCGCAATGTCCTCATTACCACTTCTTTCTCCAAAATCCTGCAACAGCAACTCAACATCAACGTTGTTTGCCATTCCAGACAAAATAACTTCTAATTCCTTTAATATATAAGAACCTTCATCATACTGAACCTTTAGGTCATCATATACAGAGGCAAAAGAGTCAACAACGTTTTTTCCTGCTCCTAGAGAAGTGTTAAATGCTTCAAGAAAATCTCTAAACTGAGAATTTAATGACTTCTTTTGCTTTTCAACAATCTGGCTGCATCGCATAGGAACAAATGCTATACCTGCAATAATTCCAACTATCGATGAAATTGTAATGTTAAGAATCCATGTTAATGTTGTAGGGTCTCCAAGGTCATCTTTACCAATGCCTCCGTAAAACAAATAGCCGACAGCAGCACCCACAATAAAAGCAAGCATGAAGTAAATCACTTTTTCAATAGCCTTCATATGGTAAACTTTATAATTATATGTACGCATATTGGTCGCTGAAGTGTAGTACTGAGGTTCAATCACTTTCTTTTCTTTACTAAACAGTCCCATTCATTCCACCTCAAATTTCTGTTCTAATGCCCGCAAGCTTTAATTTGAAATCGTTTTTTACAGGATTCCTTGTTCGATTCAAACTACCAGATACTTTTTCCAAAGTACTGTCTTCATCTTCCTCGAACACATACAGCGGGTTAAGAACTATTTTACCATTCTCATATCCAACAACTTCGGTAATTTCCATCGTTTTTCTAGATTTATCACGAAGTCTGGACAAGTGAATAATAATATCAACAGCCGACGCAATCTGCTGTCTAATAGCTTCTAAAGGAAGTCCGGCAGCACCTTGCAAAACCATCGTTTCCAAACGGCTAAGCATATCTTCTGTGGAGTTTGCATGGCCTGTTGAAAGAGAACCATCATGACCGGTGTTCATAGCTTGAAGCATATCAAGAGCCTCGCCACCACGAACCTCACCAACAACAATTCGTTCAGGTCTCATACGAAGAGAAGATTTTATCAAATCACGAATCGTAATTTGACCAGCGCCGGACGCATTGGCATTTCTGGTTTCAAGGCTTACAAGGTTATCTACACCCGTAATTTGAAGCTCTGCAGAGTCCTCAATGGTAATGACACGTTCATCCTTAGGAATGTAATTCGACAAAGCATTTAGGAAGGTTGTTTTACCAGAGCCAGTACCACCACTGATAAAAATATTATACTTAGCTTTAACAAGCATCTGTAATTTATCAGCAATTTCCTGCGTGATGGAACCATATTGAATCAACTTCTCGATTGTCATAGGTGTTTTAGAAAATTTACGAATTGTAATGGTTGGACCACAAAGGGCAATGGGTGGAAGCACAACATTAACACGCGAACCATCGGGTAGACGTGTGTCACAGATAGGGTTTGCTTGGTTGACTTCTCTGCCAGCAAGTCCAACAATGCGCTGGATAATATCTTCTAGACGTCTCTGGCTATCAAACTGCTTTTCCAACTTGAATAGACGACCATTTTGCTCAATAAACACGTTTTCAGGACCATTTATCATTACTTCAGTTATGGTGTCATCACTGATAATCGAATCAAGCAAACCGAAGCCACGAATTGAGCTATATACTTGTTGAACAATCGAAACCCTCTGATCAATGGAGCAATACATGTCACCAATTCTCTGGACAACAATATCTTCGATTTTTTCTTCTAATTCCTCGTCTTCCATTTTGCTTAAAGGAAGATTTTCGGATACATATCGCTTAATTTCGCCAACCAATATTTGTTCTTGCTCAAAATCCATCTGTTTCACCCCTCTAATACTTACATGATCTTCTCAAACATATCCATTTTTGAGAGTTGCTCCATCACCTGAGCTGTTGTTGTATGCTCAAATCTCGGAACTCCCCCTACAAGCTTGATTCCGATGTCCGAAAGAACTTTCCCAGTCTTATTACTAAACTTGTTATAAATCAGCTTAACTCTTGAACTCACAGGAGAATCAGAATTCTGTTCAATGGTCGAAAGCGCAGTAAAGGCTCTATACAATTTTATATTTGCTGTTTCTGAACCGTCAGAAACCCAGACAACCGAATGAGCTTGTCTACTGAGCGACAAGCTTTCTTTGTCAATAGAAAAATCCACATCCAAAATAATAAAATCGTATGAGCCTGTTAATTTAAGTTCTGTTATTAAACGTTCGATATCAGCGGTCGAAAGCTCCATCATGTCAAGTGCAAGCTTTGATTGAGAGTAGAAATACACTCCGTTGCTAGCATGCTTTACACAGCTTTCGAGTTTCATTGCCAAATTTGTTTTTTTACTCTTAAGAGCAAAAATCAAATCACTCATATTAAACTGACCTTCTGCCTCAAAAAAAGCATCAGAGGTTCCAAATCTTTCAAGGTTCAAATATAGAGTTTTCTTGCCTTTTGCAGCAAGATATGTAGCACATGACGCTGCAACAGTTGAAGCCCCAACTCCTCCACTTGGTCCTTCAAACATA
>JAEZKD010000115.1 GCA_023415655.1 Bacillota bacterium
TTATAGGGTTGTGTCCGATCTTTCGACCTTACACTGTTCTATTTATTTTTGTTTCAATCAAATTTGCATTTGTTTGAAACTCAACGAATTTCAAGGTTGTTTCACTGTTCAGTTTTCAAAGTACTGACTGTTTGTCGTTTCTAGTCGAAACAGCTCGTTTATTGTATCATTTGTTTTTTTCTTTGTCAAGAACTTTTTTTAACTTTTTTAAAACTTTTTTACACATTTTCTCCAATGGAGTACTATTGTATTTCATTGTTGTTCCGTCGATTGTCAAACATTCCATCTTGAATGTTCAATTCTTTCATCCAGTTCTAAATTAGTTCTCAGTCAAGTATCTATCATTTCTTAAACTTGTGATATAAAACAATCATTCTTGTACATTCATATCTTATGTGCAAACATGAATTGTTTTAATTGTGTCATCAATTTGCTCAATTGCTGACAGCTCAGTTAGTATATCATCAAAAATATGAGATGTCAACCACTTTATATTACTTTTTTTCATGGTAATTCAATCCAGATAAGAAGTAAAACCTATCATTTCAAAACTCTACTCAATCTACTTTTCTAACATTCATTGCAGTTCTGATCACTCTAAACTAACACTTCAAACAAATAGCTCTATCCAAACAGAGATGTCAATCAACTTCCCCATCCATATAGAGCCAAGTAACTATAATCGCTCAGTTTTCAATATTAACACTCTTTCGACATTTATGTCTTACATCATATGTCAATTCCATACGAATTCAATCGTTTTACCTAAGATTTCTCATATCAATCCAAATAGTAACAAATACTCAAGAAACGCATGTATCATTCATTGTTTATTCCTCACCTGTCATAAGTTCTTTTACTAACCTCACACATAATACTAAGTCTTTGATTGTCGTATATTCATGAAAGGAGTGCACTTGTTGCATCCCACATGCCAATACAATTCCTGTAATACCATTCCTTACAAAATTATTATTATCACTTCCTCCAAAGGTTGATATCAAATTTACATGGATACCTATATTAGCTGCAGCTTTTTTCATATGTGTAACGACTGGATGTTGCAGATCAATCTCATAGGCATACATCGGAATGGTTGAGTTAATCAAAAGCTTTCCTTGAAATTGATTGGCAGTCTTCTCACAAATTTGCTGAATTTCTTGGAACAACTGCAATGCTCTTTCATGACGATAGCTTCGTATCTCTCCTTTGATGCAACATCGTTCTGGCACAATATTAGTTGCCACACCACCTTCAATCTACCAATGTTAATTGTGGATTCCTTGTCTACATAACCATTTTGAATCAAAGAGATGGCTTTCGCTGTCATAGAAATTGCATGGATTCCTTGATGTGGTGCAAACCCTGCATGAGCTTCTTTTCCTTGAAAAACTGCCTCAAAGGCTATCAAGGTGGGGGCTTTGATTGCTGCATCGCCAATTGGTCCACTTAAATCTAATACATAAGCAGTTTTTGCTTTGATTCTCCAATATTGAACTACATCACTTCCCTTTAGATAAGCTTCTTCAGCAATTGTAAATAGAACTTCAATATCACGGTGTAAACATTTTACCTCTTGAATGCAACGAACCGCTTCTAAAATAGATACAATACATGAAATATCATCTGCACCTAATACGGTAGTACCATCACTCGTAATCTTCCCATCTTGATGCACGATTGCTTTCTTTTGTAATCCAGGTTCTACCGTATCCATATGGGAAGAGAACAAAATTGGACTTCCAGGTAAACTCCCTTTTAAATATCCATAAATATTATTAGCAGTACTATGATAATATGAACTAGCATTGTCTTCTACTACTTGAAATCCAAGAGCCTTTAACGTTGTTATAAGATATTGTGCTACTTTTTCCTCATGATAAGTAATTGAATCAAGAGATACTAAATACTCAAATTCATCCAACATTCTTTGTTGGTTCATTCTAATCCCTCCTTGAATTCCATTTATTTGTAATAAGTTAAGAATTTATTCCTAATACAGGGATTTGTAAATCATTATCTTTATATCGATTAAAAAAGTAAGACAATCTTTTGTGTAATCAATTAACATCAACATCATTCATTTCACGTTCTACTATAAAATCCCATTCTTAATTACACAACCATAGTACTTCTAGAATATTATGGTATATAAAATAATGAAAGGAGGATCATCTATGGTATTTCTTCTTAATAGCATTTTATATTTGGCAATATCAGATCCTTTTGTAGTATCACTTATCGTACTATTAATCATCAATGCTGTATTCCTTTTTTTAGTAATATATGTGCTTTATAGGATTCGTAATCTAACGAAGAAAAAAAACAATCAACAAAAAAATATACCATCCATTCCAGCATCTATTAAAAATAATCCTGAACGAGTTGCAGAGCTAAATAAAACAATAGAGCCCTTCGGTTTTGCATATGAAGTAAATCAAGATATATTTTATTCTATCATGTATCCTTGGCAGCGAGAAATGGGGTATTGTAGGTTGTATGATGAATCATCCGCCCTATTAAGCATGATTATAGATTGTGAACCTATCACATTTGAGTATAACGACAAAAGATGGCTCATAGAGTTTTGGAAAGGGCAATATGGAATGAATACTGGAGGAGAAGTCGGGATTTATTATACGACCGGTTTTGATTTAAATATTCCTGGGATATTCAATGGAACATTCTATCACTGTGTAAAAGATGAAGATTGTATTAATATGTACTTTGTCTTACGAAAGAATGGTAATGTTATTTTAACTAGAAATGGACATCATTGGTGGCTTACCGGCTTTAAACTGGGAGAATTCTCAAATCCTTCTGAACTGTCCATGGAAATTGTTTTAGATTTGTATGATCAGGAAATGGCGAATGTATTTGCTTCTGCACTGCAAAAAGTAGGATATGAAAAAGATGAATATGCGGTAAATGGGAATCGAATTATCATTCAATACAAGAAACCTCATTCAAAACAACCAATTACTAGAAATTTTTTCTTAGATCATTTAATGCAACAGAATAATGAAGCATTATGCGATTCCTATAAGACTTTAACTTCAGGATATACAAACACCTTAGATAAACTAGAAATCATTCGTAAGGAAGCACCGGAACTTTATGCACAAAGCTTAAACATTGGTAAACCAAAAGCTGTATTTGAAGCTTACGACACTATAAAGAATTATCTAAATAACAGTGAACAGGAAAGGATGTGAAATAAATGTTTGCTTCTAAACGTTTATCCCAAGTATATGCAAGCTCAGAGACAATCCCCTTTGATGATCATTCTCGTTTTGTCATTATGAGCGATTGTCATAGAGGAAATGGTAGCTGGGGAGACAACTTTTCTAATAATCAGCATTTATTTTTTGCTGCACTTAGCTATTACTACGATAATTCCTATACGTATCTTGAGATTGGCGATGGTGATGAATTATGGGAGAATCGATCTATGGAGGATATTATCAGTGCCCACAGCGACGTCTTCTGGCTGATGTCATTATTTTACAGGGATGGTCGTCTGTATATGATGTATGGCAATCATGATATTATTAAAAAAGATTACGAATATACTAAAACTAAATGCGACTCATTCTTTTGTGACAGTATTAATTCACGAATCGCTTTATTTCCTGGCATTGTAATTACAGAAGGCTTAATCTTAAATTATGTCAATTGTAACAAAAACATTTTTCTTACTCATGGCCACCAAGTAGACTTTTTAAACTACAACCTTTGGAAACTTTCCAGATTTCTAGTACGTTATCTCTGGAGACCTTTAGAACTGTTAGGCGTAAAGGATCCAACCAGTGCATCTAAAAATTATAAAAAGAAAAATTTAATAGAAAAGCAATTAATCCAATGGTCCAAACAGTACAATCAGATGATTATCTGTGGTCATACCCACCGTCCTGTATTCCCGGCTTTAGGAGAGACTCTTTATTTTAATGATGGTAGTAGCGTGCACCCCCGTTGTATTACAGCAATTGAAATTTGTGAAGGTGCTATATCTTTGGTAAAATGGGTAATGACAACGAAACCAGACCGCACTCTTTATGTTGCACGAGAACTATTAGAAGGACCTATTTTATTGTATGACTATTTTCAATCTAAAAACTCATAACACAGGTGTCAGAAACTCTAAAACTATGAGTTTCTGACACCCTATTTGTGTACTCAATAAAATTATTTATTCTTAATTCGAGTTTATCTCATATAATTTTAGATATTCAGCAGAACGTTCTTCATTTACTTTCATCCCTAATTTGTGCAATACATGTAAACACTTTTTATTGTCTCGTACTGTTTCGGCTACGATTCGTTTGATTTTTAATTCAGAAAAAGCATAGTCTATTAATTTCTTGCTTATTTCAATAGCATATCCTTTCCCCCATGCCTCATATTCCAAAATCCAACCAATTTCATACTCATCTACTTCATCGTATGGATGAAAAATGATATGTCCGATTAACTTTTCAGACTCCTTTTCAATCAGAGCATATACCATCTTCTTGTCACAACCATAAATTAGAATAAAATCTTTCGCTTCGTTCGGAGTAAATGCTGGTTCGATCCATTTCATAACTCTTTCATCTTTTAGATATTGGTATGCATCGATAGCATCTGACTCGATAAAATCTCTAACAACCAAGCGTTCTGTCTGAATCTGCATCTTTCTTTCTCCTTTACTTTATTGTATGTATCGTGTTAACCAATGAACGTTAATTCTGCGATTTTAGCCAGCTTTAAAAGTGGAATTGAGTCAAGTGTGGTAAGATAATATAGTATAAAACGCTATACAACTATTATATTAAAAGTACATCGTCTTATCCTCTGGGTCAAGTGGTAAACAATATATTCCTGCGTTTTATGAACCATTAAAAGTTTATCGAATTCCATTATATCTAACAACCTTACATAAGATTTTGCTCATTGACTTCTACTTCATCTATAATAATAGTTACTGATTCACTATTTTTCTCACACATTCAAAGCTAATGAACTATCTACCGCTTTCATAAGATCACATTCTTGTAACCGTGAAACATCCATAACCCGATATTTGATATACAAAAAAAGAACACTGATTAGTGTCCTTCTGAGTTGACTTTCTTTACTTCACATTGAAATTTTACAAACAAATTTTTAGGTTAAGCCCTCGACCTATTAGTAACAATCAGCTCCATGTGTTACCACACTTCCACCTTTGTCCTATCTACCTTGTCGTCTTCAAGGGGTCTTA
>JAEZKD010000010.1 GCA_023415655.1 Bacillota bacterium
AATATCAGATATTAACCTTTAATCTAGAAGTTTTGTTTAGATTAATATTATAAGATAGGGGAAAGTGATATGGACAATAAGGAAAAAGTCATTGATGCATATGCTTCTGGTAACGAAATTCATCGTGCAGAGGAAGCAGGTCAATATGGGATGGAATTTATTAATACTAAGAAAATTTTAGATAACTATATTCTAGATAATAAACGTGTCATAGAAATCGGTTGTGGTGGTGGTTACTATGGTTTGCATTATGCGAAATCATGTCGAGAATATGTTGGTATTGACTTATCATCAGCTAATATAAGTGTATTTAGAAACCTCATTAGAGAACATGGTTTTGATAACGTAAAAGCAGAGGTTGGTGATGCCACCGATTTGTTTAACATAGAAGATGATAGCTATGATGTTGTGTTATGCCTTGGTCCAATGTATCATCTTAATCCACAAGGACGTGCAAGATGTATGGCGGAGTGTGCAAGGATCTGTAAACCAGGAGGAATAATAGCAGTTGCTTTTATAAATAAAACTGGAGTCATTGCTAAATTTGCACCAATCTTAGGCTGGGAGAATGTGATGACTCCAAAGATTGATGAATACGTACTAACCGAAGGGATTGATGATGTAAGACCAGATGTTTTTTTCTACGCTATGCCTGAGGAAATGATGACAGAAGCAAAAAAAGTTGGATTGACGTATGAACGATTGGCAGGTCTAGATTTTCTACTGTCTGATGAGGTTATAGAGCAATTTAGCGAGGAGCAACGCAAGGTGTGGTTTCATTTTTCTGATTTAGTTGTTAATAGTGAATATTGTGCTGGTTTATCCAATCATGCAATATTGGTTTGCAGAAAATAGAATTTAGTAGGAAGATTTGTAATAGTAATTCATCCTCTATATAGTACATAGTGAGGGGTTAAAGAGAGGGAAGTTGAGTTATTTATTTAAGGAGGGTTTATAATGATTGATATACCATTGCATTCCACACTCAAAAACATCAAGCAAATTCAAAAGGGAATGTCAGGAGATAAAAAGTACTACATAGAGACAGATGATAATCAACAGCTGTTATTACGAGTTTCTGATATTTCCGAATATGCACGAAAAAAATCAGAATATAAACTTATGAATCGTCTAAGCAAACTTGGAGTTCCAATGCCAAAAACCATAGATTTTGGAATCTGCAATCATAATCAAAGTGTTTATATCTTACTTCAATGGATTGATGGAAAAGAAGTGGAAGAGATTGTACCTCAGCTAAATGAGAGGGAGCAATATTCGTTGGGCTATAAATCAGGACAAATTCTTAGATTGATTCATTCAATTCAGGTTCCAGAAGACAAAAATGATTGGTTCAATCGATATTATTCAGTAATGGAAGAACGATTAAATGCATATAAAACGCAAGGAATACCGTTTGAAGGTAGTGATAAAATTATTTCTTTTCTTGAAAGGAATAAATACCTTTTGAAAGATCGTCCTCAATGTTATCACCATGGAGATTATCATATGGGCAATATGATAAGGACTTCTAAAGAGGAACTATATGTGATTGATTGGCATACAGTTGATTTTGATAACTATGGTGATCCTTGGTATGAATTCAATCGCATTGCAACTCAATATCCTATTTTTGCATCAGGACAAATTGATGGATATTTTAATGACAATCCTCCAGAGCCTTTTTGGAAACTTTTTGAATTCTATCTTTCTGCAAGTGCTATCACATCTATCGGTTGGGCGAAATATATGGCGCCTCAGGAATTAGAAGCTATCATTCAGCTTAATTATAAAATTTTAGATTGGTTTGATGGTATGGCTAATCCGATTCCGACCTGGTATAGAACTAGAATTTAGAGAGGTTAAAGTTAAGAACATTTACATCAACCAAACAATATTTTATATAGGAACAGTAAGGAAGATTTACTATATATCAATCAGGAGGATAAATGATGCTACCAAACAAAATACAAGCGGAAGAAGAATTGTATCTTGCAGAGAAGATGAATCCAGGTCCATGGATCAAGCATTCCCTCAATACAGGGTTAGCAGCTCATAATATTGCAAAAGAGATTGAAGGGATGGATGAGGAGAAAGCTTATGTGTTAGGAATTCTTCATGATATCGGTAGAAGAGTAGGAATTGTTTCAATCTCAAAGCATGTATATGAAGGTTATCTATATGCCATGAGCAAAGATTGGCTGGAAGTAGCTCAAATATGTATGACACATTCGTATCCACTCATGAGTAAAGAATTGGAACAAAATCCTGATAGTGAAGAGGACAAAGCAATAAAACAATATATCGATCATTGCGAGTGTGATGATTATGATTTACTAATTCAATTATGTGACAGTCTAGCAACAGATTATGGTTTTTGTATACTGGAAAAGCGGTTTGTTGATGTAACGAGAAGATATGGAATATGGAAGTATACGATTGAACGATGGAATAAGACATTCGAGATAAAAGAGTATTTTGAATCTAAAATGAAGGGTTCCATATACGATGTGTTACCTGAGATAGGAAAAACCACCTTACTAAACCCACAACCATGGAATCCAGGAGTGAAATGAACAAAAGTATGCAAGGTTTATCAAGCATTCGATATCGTTTCTCTGTTAAGATGGAATTATAGGAGGTGAGAATGTGGATTGGATCAGATTAATTCAAACGTCAATCGAAGAAATCGAATCAAATCTGAGTGAAGAGATTAGTGCAGATATTTTGGCAGAAAAGTTATTCGTATCATCATTTTATTTTCAAAAAATGTTTTCTTCTCTTTGTTCTTGCACGGTCAGTGAATACATACGAAATCGTCGAATGACGTTAGCTGGTTATGAAATCATAGACACGAATCAATCCGTGCTTGATATTGCAATCAAGTATGGTTATGATTCCAATGAAAGTTTTACAAGAGCGTTTATGCGATTTCATGGTATAACACCAAGTGCGGCTAGAAAGGACAAAGCTAATTTAAAAACATTCTCAAAGATTTCCTTAATTCAAAATTTAACAGGAGGTAAGGTCATGTTAGGTAAATTAGGAGAACGAGGTTATGTAGTAAAGGAAACGGGTGCTGTTTATTACACAAAGGATATGGATCAAACCTTGGAATGGTTCACGAATGTTCTTGGATGGTATGGGCAAATTGAATCGCGAGATGCAAATCAAGTAGGACTTTATGGGTGCTTAAATAATATACCAATGGAGATTGAAGCATTACATCTTGCACCATTTACAGGGATTCATATGTTTCAAGGAGAACCAATACAAAGAGTGGTTGGGTTCATGCTAGTGCAAGGCGTGGAGCAGTTGCATTCTTACGTAAAGGGTCGTGGTTGGAATCAGATTTCGGAAGTGGTTCAAGAATCTTGGGGTGGGAAAACCTGTGAGGTTACTACGATTGATGGCAGTATTCTTAGGTTTTTCGAGTTAAATGCTTGAATCTTGGTAGAAGAGTTTGGTAATCAAGGAAAGGCATGAAATAGCGTCTAGATAACTTTTCCAATAATGTCAAAGATGACATATCGTTGTCATCTTTGACATTATTGGATGAGAACAAAATGATATCTTGAGAAAACGATATGAAAGAAGGCATAAGATGCATTTAGGATCTATTTATCTCATTGTTAATGATTTTGACAAATCAATTACCTTTTATGAAAAATTATTGCAAATCTCGGTTACAAGAAAAAACATGAATCGGTTCGCAATGTTTGAATTCGAAGGGAATTGTATTGCATTAATGAATGGTCATTTTGATGTGAAAAATCCAGAAAAAGTAGTACATAAGGGAGAATATTCTCCGTATTTTGATGATTTACAATCGATTGTAGCGCTTCCGAATTCACGCAAGGTGGTTCTTAACTTTTGGGATGAAGACTTACAAAAAGAATATGAACGTGTGAAAGAGCTAGGAATTACCGAACACCTAACAAAGATCAAATATGTATGTAATGTATTTCCGTACTACTATTTTCAGTTAACGGATCCTGATGGGAATGTCATTGAAGTGACTGGGGAGTATATTCCAAAAGAGGGTGAGTTTGAGGAGAGTTAAGTATGGTTATGGAGAAAAATAAGATAAAAGAAAGCATTCAAGCAACGAAACAGGAATTTGAGAAAAGCTTTATAAGTACCCAGAGATTGAAGTGGTGGGAATTGATATCGTAGAGCAGACACTGAAACTGAATCAAGAACGTGTCAAATTAGAGGGATTATCTAATTTGATATTTGTTTCGTATGATGGAGTAGAACTTCCTTTCGAGTCTTTCGAATTTGATCTTGTTGTGACTCGATATTCTCTACATCACTTCCCAGCGATAGATCAGACATTTAAGGAGATGAAAAGAGTGTTAAAGAAAACAGGTCACTTATTTCTCTCTGATCCAGCACCAAAGGATTGTGATCAGGAACGATTTGTAGATGCCTATATGCAGATGAAGAAGGATGGACATATCAAGTTTTATACCAAATCAGAGTGGGTTGATTTGGCTAAGAAGAATGGTATGGAGTTAGAGAAAAGCTTTCAAACGAAGGTACGTTTTCCAAGAAAGAAAGAGACTTCTTCTAAGATTGAAGCAATTCTAAAAAGATATGATGAACGTATTACTGAAGCATATGAATTAGAATTCGTTGGAGATGAGATTTACATTACGGAACCAGTTAATAATTTGTTGTTTCAATGCAGGTTGTAGGGCACAACCAAAGATGCAATATGATATGGTACTAGTCGAAATAATGTGACAACCCCATCTATGTTTTATTTATATACTTCAATTACACCAAATGTTTCCACCATGGTATCATGGTGAACATGACAGCAGTATGGCATGTTCATTGATATAGCTTAGAAAGTTTTATAATTTCCTCAGTCAATTGTTCCACGAACTCCCCCGGTGCAAGAACTCTCACTTTACTACCAAAGGCAAGATACCAAGTAAGTGCAGCTTTATAGGAAGTAAATCCTAATTGCGTAAAGAGTAACCCATCGCTTTTAACCTCATAGCTTTTAGGGCCAAATTCCTCTACAAGACGATAGGTTTCACTTGGTTCAAATACTGCAGTAATTACAATCTCATCTGTGATATTTTGACCGTAATTCATTGTTTCGGGAGGCACTTCTTTTGGAAGGAACGATTGATTGGTTATCGTTAAACTCCAAAGGCGATTTAGCTTATACATACGAAAGTCCTTTCGCTCAGGACAGAAACCAAGCCCATACCAGCTCGACCATTTGTATATGATCATCGCAGGCTCAATGAGCTTGTCTGCCTCTCCTTTGGCGTAATAGTAATGGAATGTCACGCAGAGATTATCACGAATGGCTCTTTTGAGTAGCTCAATTTTTTCTGAGAGGCTATCTTTATAAAAGGAGGAGAGGTCGATCGTCATAGGGTCATTTTTAGGGATTACGCCACCAATTTTTTCAGTAAGGTTTGCAGCGTTTGGACATTGGGAAACACTATCGAGTGACTTTAATCCACTAAAAATTGACTGAAGCTCCGCCTCAGTGAAGGTAGTTGTGTCTAAATGAAAGCCCTCCATTATTGAAATGCCACCATCTGCTCCCTGAGTTGTTACGATTGGAATGCCCGCACGGCATATGTCCTCAATATCTCGATTAATGGTTCGACGGGATACCTCTAATTTCTCAGCAAGATAAGGAGCAGTAACCTTGCCCCTTTGTTGTATGGTTATGATAATTCGAATCAATCGATCAATTTTCATGGGATTCTCCTAAATATGTACATCTATGTGGTTGCTGATATATTAAGAACATCATTGTATGGTTGCAAATTATTGTAAGAAGATTTAAGAGTTTGTATGGGATTTGATACTACTATATTTGATAAACGATATTTGGTAGAACTTATTATGAGCACGGTTTTTCCATACCACGGTGTCTTGTATCAAATTATACTGTAGTACAGTATTCCATACCACGGTATCTTTATCGCATTATTTTGTAGCACTGTATCTCATATCACAGTATATCATATTTAAGTAAAATAAACCAAATGTAAAGAATGTATTTGAAGCTAAGAAGAATTAATTAGATATAACTAATCTCTATAGGGAAAAGTTTATCCAAAGATGACAGAGAACTGTCACCTTTGGATTCTTCTCTCTTATTGATATTCCGCATTTTTACGGTTCACCCACTGAGTGGATATGTCCATCGCAGCACGGGTACCATTCGTTTGATCTAGTGCATTCAGCATCACGAAGTCATGAATGATTGCTTGAATGCGAACAGCGGTGACTTCAACACCAGCACAACGTAGTTTCCTTGCATATGCTTCTCCTTCTTCACGAAGAACGTCAGCCTCTCCATTGATAATCATTGCAGAAGGTAAACCTTTCAACTGTTCGCAAGTTGCACATAAAGGAGAAGCGGTAATTTCTCTACGTTCATCATCACAGGTTGTATATTGATCCCAAAACCACATCATCCCTTCACGATACAGATAATAGTTGCATGCAAATTGGTGATACGTTTCGGTATCAAAGTAAGCATTCGTGACAGGATAGTATAGTAGTTGCTTGTGAATGTGTGGCCCTTTGCGTTGCTTTGACAGGATGGTTATAACGGTTGCCATATTACCTCCAACACTATCGCCAGCGACAGTCAAAGTGGATAAGTTTGGAGTAAGGGAAGTACACTGAAATAATTCTGGTAAATGGCATAAGACTTTATAGCACTGTTCAATTGCTACAGGATATTTTGCTTCTGGAGAGCGTGAATATTCTGGGAAGACTAGGATGGAATTGGTACGAGCAGCAAGTTCATGTACTAGCTTTTCATGGGTGTGTAAGCTTCCAAATACCCAACCAGCCCCATGAATATAGTAGTTGACATTAGGAGTTCCTATCAGATTCTCAGGAACAATGAGATATACCTTAAGGCATCCCCAATTACCAGTGTCTACTTGCAAAGAAAAGGTTGCTGCTGGATATTTATAAACTGGAGTTGATTGAGCTTTTTCTAAGACAAGTCGGCCTTTATCTGGTGATAATTGAAAAATCAGAGGACATTTGCTACTTTCATTACTTACTTTCTCGGCAGCAGGTTCAAGTGGGACACATCTCATAGATTAAAGTCTCCATACATAACGATCTATTAGTATTATATGGTAAGATGTAAGCAAGGTCACAATCCATAGAAAGCATTCTAAAGTTTTTGATGATTTAATGTGCAGAACAATATGTTTCCTAGAGATGGGAAAGTATGATATAATTACGTTAGTAGTGTTATTAGGAGGTATAAAATAAAACTAGAATTACACGGGAGGTGATTACAATACAAAAATTATTGTTGAGAAAATATCATAATAAAGCTTTATCCCATGCAGAATAACGATAATGTAATCTGATTCTGTGTGGGATGAATTGGTATTACATGAATCTGCTTATTCTGCCTTTATTTAACTTATTAAATAAGGAGTGGATTAGAATGAAATATATAAATGCGGCAGATGTATTACCAGAGGAATTATTAAAGGAAATTCAAATGTATGTAACAGGAGATCTTATTTATATTCCAAATAAGAATGTGCATAAGAGGTGGGGAGAAAAGAGTGGCTCTCGTACCTATTATACGAAGAGAAATAAGGATATGAAAAATAAATACAAAGAGGGTTTGTCGCTTTCTCAATTATCTGAGATGTATGGATTAGCGTTAGATACGGTACGAAAAATCCTCTATAGTTAAGTAGAAGGCCAGGGTTCTTGTAAGAAGCCTGGTTTTTATATGTCAAAAATAATTATAATGATTTATGATATTTATCTAGGTGGGGAGTAATGGTAATATAATCTTGATTGATAAAAGCGGTGGATATACTAGAATCTGTCATGTAATCTATCAGTAGAAGTGAAATTTTGTACCTAACATAATTGTGAAGATGGAGAGGAAGTTAAGTATGCGATATGAATTTAGCTTTTATAAAGATGAGGACTTTGATGAAATCGAGCAATTAATTATTGCCTCATATCAATGGGAATATCCGAACTTTGGTCTGAGCCGAATTGAATTCTCAAGGGGTCTGAACCCTGCATTTACTGGACATTATCATGCCTGGTATTATACCGTTGGTGTTTACAGGGAAAGTAAAAGAGTGGTTGCCTGTGTCATCAACGAAGGTAATTACAGTGGAGATGCCTTCTTTTTATTTGATTCGAAAGAACGTGGGCAAGACACAGAACTTTTAATGGAAATGATCAGCTATGCCAAGAAATATGTTGCGGAAGTGAAGGAAGACAGAAAAACTCGATTTTTAAACTTATACATACCAACATGGAATACTACACTAAAAGAGATTGTGATGAAACAAGGATTTCAAGCAATGGACAGAGGAGAGGAATTATATATCTTGCCATTTGATAAGCAACCCTTTGAGGTAAATCTACCAGAAGGGTATAGTTTTGCAGATGGGAATTCGGTACCTGATTTTTATTTATCGAATGTTCACCGATTATCGTTTAATTATAGTGGAACGGATCATGCTTGTGAGCATGGAGAGCAAGCATTTCATGATTTACGTAAAATGAAACATTATAGAAAGAACTTAGATTTGTGTGTTCTTGATGAACAAAAAAGACCAGTTGCTATGGCCATGATATGGTACGATGAAAAGATGCCATATTGTGAACTAGAACCACTTGGAGTCGTATGGTGGGAAAGAAGGAAGGGAATCGCCACAGCAATCTTACACGAGGCTGCCAATCGAGTTATGTCCATGTTTCCAGAGTGTACTGGAATGTTAGGTGGCGATCAGACCTTTTATCAGAGAATTGGATATGAAAAGAAAGCAGTGATTCCAGTCTATCATTGGGAATTAGAAATTATCATTTCTTGGGAAAAGGAATCCTTTGATAAAGATTATGCAAAAGAGGTATAACTGATTATTTATCTTTTGATCGAAAAAAGGGGCAGTCGCTTAATTCGGACTACGCATCATATAAGATATGTTATCTTATGTGGTGCAACATCGAATTATGCGACGGCCCCTTTTTCTGTATTCATCTGATACTCAGTTGAATTTCACCTACTTGTATTGTAAATAGAAAAAGACAATGATATAATGGAAGAAATTTCGAAAACTGGAATATGTTTTCGAATAAATTGCATTATGTTTGATTCACTAAAAATATGTGAGATGAAAAGAAAAGGAGGATTTTAAAATGGCTTGGTATGAAACCGCGGTCTTCTATCATATCTATCCGCTTGGATTGTGTGGATGTGCACATGAAAATCGAGGAGTGGCAGAGAATCATTTTGATCAGTTAAAGGAGTGGGCAGAGCATGCTTCACAGATCAATTGTACTGCAATTTACATTGGACCATTGTTTGAATCCGAAAGTCATGGGTATGATACGATTGACTATCGCAAGGTAGATATACGACTTGGTAATAATGACCAGATGAAGGAGTTCGTTGATTTTTGTCATGCCAAAGGGATGAAAGTCATTGTGGATGGAGTATTTAATCATGTGGGTCGTCAATTTTTTGCAGTGCAGGACTTATTAAAGTACAGAGAAAAATCTCGGTATCTAGGTTGGTTTTGTGATGTGAATTTTGGTGGTAATAATGAATATAATGATGGATTGTCCTATGGTAATTGGGGTGGATATAATCATCTAGTTAAATTAAATCAAAGAAATCCTGAGGTAAAGCAATATCATTTTGATACAGTTCGTTTTTGGATTGAGGAATTTGGGATTGATGGAATCCGTTTGGATGCTGCTGATGTATTGGATATGGATTTCATGCATGAGCTTCGAGTGGAATGTGATGCAATGAAATCTGATTTTTGGTTGATGGGAGAAGTAATTCATGGAGACTATAGCCGATATGCCAATCCATCAATGTTATACTCAGTAACGAATTATGAATTGCATAAGGGACTATATTCAGGACACAACGATCACAACTATTTTGAGATTGCACATTCAGTCAAACGTCTTCTTGGTATCTGTAAGAATACGTTACTGTATACCTTCTCAGATAATCATGATGTAGAACGATTATATAGCAAATTAAAAGAAAAAGAGCATCAAAAGCTAGTTGCCATGCTTGTGTATTCCTTACCTGGAATTCCTTCCATCTATTACGGCTCAGAATATGGCATTGAAGGCATCAAGGAAAAAGGAAGTGATTATAGTCTACGTCCGTACCTTACGTTAGATCAATTCACAGGAGAGGAAGACGCGAAGGCCCTATGTCAGTTGTATAAAGGATTAGGTGAGCTTAAGAAAGAATATCCAGCATTATCGTATGGAACCTATGAAGAAGTATTACTTACAAATCGTCAGTTTGCATTTGCACGTATCTTTGAGGATCAAGCAATTATAACCGTTTTAAATAACGATGACCAAGAAGTGAAGCTTCAGATTAAGCTACCAATTGCAGCTCAGACGGCGGTGAGTTTACTCGATGAGGATATCCTATCAATCGACGGTTCGATGCTATCAATTACGCTAGAGAAGAATTCGGGTAAGATGATCTTGATAAAATAGTTGTTGGGGGTTGACCCTATTAGATTTCAATCTAAAAAGCAGAGGATAATTGAGCACATCTTAAGTTAGATATGTTATTAATTATCCTCTCCAATTATTAATACGTGCATGAAGGCTAGTTTCATGGTATGATAGGACTTATTAGATCTGAAATAATAGGAGTAACTATGAGTAAAATATTAGTTTTAGCAGAAAAGCCATCAGTTGGACGTGATATTGCGAGAGTGTTAAAATGCAATCAAAATATCAATGGTGCCATCGAAGGGAAGCAATACATTGTAACTTGGGGACTAGGACATCTGGTCACATTGTGTGATCCGGAAAAGTATGATGATGCCTATAAGGAGTGGAAGCTAAGTACGTTACCGATGATTCCACCTAAGATCAAATTAGAGATCATCCGTCAGACTCAAAAGCAGTATCATGCAGTAAAAAGTCAATTAGACCGTAAAGATGTCAGTGAGATTGTCATTGCAACGGATGCAGGACGAGAAGGTGAATTGGTAGCACGTTGGATTTTGATGAAAGCAGGTAATCAAAAACCAGTCAAGCGTCTATGGATTTCTTCGGTTACTGATAAAGCAATCAAAGACGGTTTCGCCAATTTAAAGCCTGGAGAAAGCTATGATTCCTTATACCACGCTGCACAGTCACGAGCAGAAGCCGATTGGCTTGTTGGAATTAACGCTACGAGAGCCTTAACTTGTAAATACAATGCACAGTTATCCTGTGGACGTGTTCAGACTCCAACACTTGCAATGATTGCAAAGAGAGAAGAGGAAATTAGAGCCTTTCGTCCAGTCGATTATTATGGAATTCAGGTGATTGGAAAAGTAGATAAGGGGTTTGTGAAATTAACTTGGCAAGAAGAAGCCTCCAAATCCAATCGTACGTTTGACAAAGAAAAAGCGGAAGCAATTGTGGCTGCCCTAAAAGGAAATAAAGGAACAATAACCAAGGTCACTAAGAAAGAAAAGAAGAGCTATGCTCCAATGCTTTATGATCTGACTGAGCTTCAAAGAGAAGCAAATCAGCGTTTTAACTTTTCTGCCAAAGAAACATTAAATATCATGCAACGACTTTATGAGAATCATAAGGTATTGACCTATCCAAGAACGGATTCTAGATATCTAACAACAGATATGGTGGATACGTTAAAAGAGAGACTTGAGGCGATTTCGATAGGACCTTATAAGAAGCTAACTCAGACCTTAAAAAATAAAACCTTCTCAACTAAGCTTCCATTTATCGATAATAGTAAGGTTTCGGATCATCATGCGATTATACCGACGGAGCAATATGTGATCTTAGATCATATGACAAATGAAGAGAAGAAGATCTATGATTTGGTTGTACGACGTTTTATCAGCGTACTATATCCAGCCTATGAATATGAGCAAACCTCCATTCAAGCAATGATTGATGGTCAGAGTTTTACAGTCAAAGGGGATCGTGTGGTTTCTGCTGGCTGGAAAGCCGTTTATGACGAAAGCTTTGGTGCAATGTTAAGCGATGACGAGGAGGAGAATCCAAACGATCTCGTTGAGGTAAAGGAAGGACAGAGTGTCATTGTTGACCAGGTCACATTGACCAAAGGAAAAACAACCCCTCCAACACCTTTCAATGAAGCAACCTTATTGTCTGCGATGGAGAATCCAGTGAAGTATATGGAAAGCTCTAACAAAGAGGATATTAAGATCCTTGGGGAAACTGGTGGACTTGGAACCGTAGCAACAAGAGCAGATATCATTGAAAAGCTTTTCTCTTCATTCTTATTAGAAAAACGAGGAAAGGACATCTATCTAACTTCTAAGGCAAAGCAATTATTGGAGCTAGTACCAGAAGACTTACAAAAGCCTGAGTTAACAGCGCAGTGGGAGCGAAAGCTTTCTAAGATTGCAGATGGTTCCTTAAAGCGTGAAGTCTTCATGAAGGAGATTAAGAACTATACCGTAGAATTGATCGATGAGATTAAATCTGGAGAAGGAAAGTTTAGACATGATAATTTAACGAAGCATAAATGCCCGACTTGTGGAAAGAATCTCTTACTTGTTAAGGGAAAGACTAGTACGATGCATGTTTGCCAGGACCGTGAATGTGGATACCGTGAAACGGTTTCTCGTACTTCGAATGCACGTTGTCCAAAGTGCCATAAGAAGATGGAGCTTTGTGGTAAGAAGGAAGCGCAGAGCTTTTTCTGTAGCTGTGGTTATAAAGAAAAGCTCGATGCATTTAAAGAACGTCGAACAAAAGAAGGAGCAGGTGTGTCTAAAAAAGATGTTCATCGCTACCTAAAGCAACAAACCACGGATGAACCTCTCAATAACGCATTTGCAAAGGCTTTCGAGAATCTCAAGTTGTAGGAAAACTGATAGAAAAGTAAAAGTGTGAAAAGCCTCCTTTGGAGACTATGAAGAAAAAAAGATAACAGAAAGAAAAGATTTCAGCTGCCTTTCACTTCGTACGGACGACGCTGAAATCTTTTCTTTCTGTTATCTCTTTTTATAGTGTAACTTGTATGAGATTCTTGTGGTGAGATGGGTACTAAAATTTTAATGATTATCCGGGCTTAGTATACAGTTTGAATGAACTAAAAAGATCTCTGAATATAAAAATCGCTGTAAGCATAGAGCTTACAGCGATTTTTTTTAGAAGCATTATTTACGTTTCCAGGTGGATGGCATCATAAGTATCATCATTGGAAATAATTCAAGGCGCCCTGCTAACATATCAAACATTAATACAAATTTAGAGAAAACAGAGTATATTCCAAAGTGTTGAGAAGGACCTACAAGATCAAGACCAGGACCTATATTATTTAGGGTAGCGGCTACAGCTGTAAAGTTTGTAGTGAAATTGTATTCATCAACGCTTATTAGAAGTGTTGAGGCTAATAAAATCACAATGTAGATTGCCATGAAGACGTTCGTTGCTCGTAATACCTCATGATCCATGGTATGGCCATCAATACGAATTTTTTTCACTTCTCTTGGATGAATTAGTAACGACAATTCTTTACGAATGGTCTTAAATAAAATCACAAGACGTGACACCTTGAGTCCACCACCAGTACTACCAGCACAAGCACCTATAAACATCAAAATGACAATAATACATTTGGACATTTCTGACCAAGTATCAAAGTCCGTTGTACTAAACCCCGTGGTTGTTATGACCGAACCGACTTGGAAGAATACATGGCGCAATGTTTCGGAAAGAGAAGAGTATAAATCTCTTATATCGAAGGTAATAAGACCAACCGAGACTAGGATGATAATGAAATACCAACGAACTTCCTCGATTCGAAATATTTCTCTAAACCTACGAGTCATCAGATAAAAATAAACAGCATAGTTAACACCACTAAGAATCATAAAGATAGTAACTATGTTTTGAATTGCAGGAGAATATCCAGCCATGCTGTTATTACGTATACCGAAACCACCAGTACCAACCGTACCAAAGCTTGTACAAAAGGAGTCAAAGACTGGCATCCCGAATGCAATCAACAATATAACTTCCAATACGGTCATTACAATGTAAAGACCATATAAAATCTTAGCAGTGTCTTTTACATGGGGAACCAGTTTACCAACGGAAGGACCAGGACTTTCTGCTTTCATTAATTTCATTGTAGATCCGCCCATGAGTGGGAGAATTGCTAGAATAAATACGAAAACTCCCATACCACCAATCCAGTGAGTAAAGCTTCTCCAGAATATGCTAGCTTGTGTCAAGCTTTCAACGTCTGATAATACACTAGCTCCGGTTGTTGTAAAACCAGAGATTGTCTCAAAGAGTGCATCTACATAACTTGGAATGTCATTTGCTAGAACGAAAGGCAAAGCACCAAATACACTCATAACAATCCAGCTAAGTGCTACTGTTACAAAACCCTCACGGGTGTATAAATTCTTGACTGCGGGCTTTTTGTAGGTGAAGGCGTAACCTAACAAATAACAAACAAGTGCTACAATCAAATAGGCAAAAGAAGATTTTTCTTGATAAACAAAGCCAACGAGCATGGGCAACAACAGGAAAGCACTCTCAAATTTTAAAACCCATCCTAAAATGTATAAGATAATCGAATAATTCATTGTGCATTAATCCTCCAGTATGTCTTTGATATCGGAAATCAAATATCCAGAAAGGACTACAAGCACTGAGTCACCTGTTTTTATGACGTCTTGTCCACTTGGAATTATAACTTTACCTTGGCGATAGATACAGCCTATCAATGTATTTTTTCGGAATTTTAACTCATGTAACGGTACACCAGTAATTTTTGAGTCTGCTTTGATGAGAAATTCGAGTGCTTCTACGTTACCATCCGCTAATTTATAAAGTGTTTCTACATTGCTATTCCTTGAATTACTTTTCGAACGTACGTATTTTAATATATATTCTGAAGTGATTAGTCGAGGATAGATAATACTTCCAAGGTTTAATTTATTAATAACGGAATGAAAGGTAATTCGATTAATTTTGGTTACAGTTTTTACTTTGGATACACCATTTGCATGTAGTGAGAGAAGAATATTCTCTTCATCAATTCCAGTCAGTGCTGCAAACCCTTGCGCATGTTCTAATCCTTCTTGTGCAAGAAGTTCCTGATCGGTTGCATCGCCACAGATTATAGTTGCCTCTGGTAATAGAGAACTTAATTCTTCACAGCGTTTATGATTGATTTCAATAATAGTTACACGGATTCCAGATAGAATTAAGCTCTTGGCAAGATAGTAAGATATTTTTCCACCACCAGCAAGTATGGCATTCTCAACTCTTGTTTTCATAATTCCAATTTTTTTGAAGAATTCGATTGCATTACGGCGTGTAGCAACAATTGATACAATATCATCTGCTTGGAAGTTATAGTCACCATTAGGTATAATCACGTTCTCTCCACGAGTAACGGTACAAACTAGCACATTGGTATGGAAGACTTTATGAAGCTTAGATAACTGCAAACCGACCAAAGGTGATTCGTTTGTTACTTTGAAATGAAGTAGTTCCACGTGACCTTTGGCAAAAGAGTCTACACGAATCGCAGAAGGAAATTGGAAGATTCGTGCGATTTCATTTGCTGCTGTTAATTCAGGGTTAATAACCATAGCAAGACCAAAGGATTTCTTAAAAAACTCCATCTCTGCATTGTAGATTGGATTACTGATACGAGCAATGGTTTTACACTGACTTGTCTTTTTGGCAATGACGCAGCTAAGAAGATTGGTCTCATCGGAACCAGTTACAGCAATTAATAAATCTGCAGTGGCAATACCTGCATCTAGAAGTATCTGGTGATTCACTCCATTACCAACGATACCCATGGCATCCATGGAGTCTGTAATGGATTGTACTTTATCAGGTTTTTCATCAATAACTACTAGACTATGGTCTTCATTACTTAATAATTCAACCAAGGAATATCCAACTTTACCACAGCCAACGATAATTATATTCATAAGTTATCTCCTTATTTATTGGTTCTAATTACACCAGAATAGATAGGTGTATAGAAATACTATGTAGTATTATATCACATGTTATCAAAATTTGTAGAGAAAGTAGTAAGAAGTAATTGGGAGATCAGAAATCAGAAGGAAAATATAATTCATTAATTGCACAAAATACTACATTTATTTCAAAATACAAAACGGGTATGATGGTATTAGTAGAAGTAGACTTTGATGTAAATTGGTAGGAGGTTAGAGGGATGGATCAAGATCGTAGGATTTATGGAATACATATGGGACCAGCAAACTGTGCTGTGGACCTTGGAGATGGTAGTGAAAGAGGAGATTATGTCAATCAGGATTATATTCTTCATAAGCTTGGTAGACCACATCGTGCAATTAGCTTAATGTATTGCTATTATCCATTGGATGAAGGATGGCCAGAGCGTGCTAGTGTTGCTCATTCAGGGGCAGAGGTATCCTTCCAGTGGGATTACCCTTATGATGATTATTTTACATACAAGGGTGGATTGAATGGCAATTTACAGGAGGAGCCATTTACGTATATGAGAGATATTCGACGTCATGGACAGGACGTGTTACTTACGATGACGATTGATCCTCACGTGAGCGATGAGCATCTGATAGCGATTGCAAAGGATTTAAGAACCTTTGGACGTGTGCAATTACGAGTAAATCATGAGGCGACAGGTTCTTGGTTTTCCTTTAATAAGCGTGCTACGTATCAAGAAGTAGCTGATTTTTATGTTCGTTGCCATAAGATTATTAAAGAATATGCACCGAATGTATCGACGGTTCTTTGCATTGGTGGTATCGAAGATAAGCATGCGACTGAGATTATTATGGAGAAAGAATTTACAGAGGCTGTACTGACAACCGATATCTGGTCTGTAGATAAATACATTGCATTGCATTATGGATGGCCTTATGATATCGCAGAGCATGGTGGAAAGTCCCATTACTATAAGACAGCAGCGGATACCTATGAGCTTGCAAAGCTAAGCTATGACCGATTTAAGGAACTCAATGGTGGTGTACAAAAGCCAATGGTAATGTCAGAGCTCAATGTCGATGGAGATGTAACTGGTCAGATCAATCAAGCAAAAATTATGAGAGAATTCTGTGATATGATTAAAGAAGATAAAGAAAATTGGTTGTCTGGATTCACGCTATATCAATTCCGTGATAATGGACGTCTAGGACTAGAGTTAACCGACCCGAATAATAAGAATGTTGGAATCGAACAACCATTATTAAAAGAATATCGTGACATCATTCATGAAGAGCATTTTATGCCAAAGATAACGTTACAAGAAGAGCTAACACTTCCAGTTACCTTACGTTGGGGTGGAAGTGAGGATGCGGATGGGTTAGTCATCCCAGTTGAGATGGAAGGAAATCCAGTCTTTTTTGAAGCTATGTTTGAGGACGAGGCCCTTGATTTGAATCTGATGATGTGCATCCATGATCTATGGTTTTACAAAGCACCTGGCACAAAGAGTGTCGATTTAATGCCAGCGTTTTGGAATAAGCCATTGACAGAGGCAACGACGTTAGAGCTAAAGATCTTTGCACCACCAGTAACTGGAGAAAATGATCCATCCCAGGGCGAAGACTGGATGATAAATAGTTATACAACAATTACAAAGCTTCCAACCTTACGAATTCGTTTTGTACCAACGGAAGGATAATTGTTATTTTATGGATTTAAAGTGTGATAAATCACAAATTTATCACACTTTTTTCACATTTTAATCAAGCTAAAATCCTAAAATAAAGACAGAAAGATATAATTATGTTAGGAAAAGGAGACTTGATATGCATAGGAAATATCTAAAACAGGCAGGTTTTGCATTCGCAGCAATGTCAATGGTAGTTATGGCAACGGGCTGTAGTACAAAGAAAAGTGATTCTAATCCTTCCATTACAACAACAGTGACACAAGAACTGACACAAGAATCGAGTGTTAAGGAAGAATTTACTGGGACCGTAATATCACTAGAAGATGGCAAGGTACTAGTGGACGGGGAAACTGCTTCTACGGATGCAAGTCAGGCGGTATATACAGGTGCAGATATTATTTATTATGAAGAAGGAAAAGATGATACATATGGTGAAGGGACAGAAAGTGATGCTCATTCAGCAACAGAAGCTGCCAGTCATACAGTCATCACCATTACAAAGCCAGGTTCCTATCAATTGACAGGTAGCTTACCTGCAGGTCAGGTGGTCATTGATCTAGGAGAAGATGCTAAAGAAGATCCTACCGCTGTTGTAACGCTTGTCTTAGACAATGTAGACCTTACATGTACGGTTGCTCCAGCGATTTTAGTCTTAAATGCCTATGAATGTGGAACAAAAGATACCGAAACTGCAACCAAGGATGTTGATACAACGAATGCAGGGATGAATCTAGTTCTTGCAGACAATAGTAAGAATACCATCAATGGTTCTTATGTTGCAAAGATCTATGAGGAAGGAACTACCGATAAGAAACATAAATATGATGGAGCCATTCAATCCAAAGTGTCCATGAATATCAATGGACAAACTCAAGAGAATGGTAAATTAACGGTAAATGCAGCCAATGAAGGAATCGGAAGCAACCTTCACCTTACAATTAATGGTGGTGAAATCACAATCAATTCTGCGGATGATGCAATTAATACGAATGAAGATGGTGTATCTGTATTAACCATCAATGGTGGAATCGTAATCTGTGATTCGGGCAATGGAGCTGAAGGTGATGGCGTTGATTCCAATGGATTCATCGTCGTAAATGGTGGCTATCTCATCGCAAGTGCGAATGCAAAGAGTCAGGACAGTGGTGTCGACTCTGATATGGGTATCTATATCAATGGAGGTACGGTATTGGCTTCTGGTCATATGTATGATACTGTAAGCAATGAATCTGCTCAGAACTTTATGGTACTTGGATTTCGTGAAACAATTTCAGAAAATGATATTATCTTATTAAAAGATGCGAATGGTAACTCAGTCACAGCATTTCATGCAGTTAATGATTATTCGATATTAATATACAGTGCTCCAGAGTTACAGGAGGGTGAGTATACACTCTATCAAGTATCAGAGGTAACTGGTGACTTATATGGTAGCATTTATACGAACATTACAGATTACAAAGATGAGGTACAGCTTCAGTATACATCCAACACTATGATGGGCATGGGTGGTGGATGGAGGCCTGGTGGTATGGCAAAGCCAGATGGAATGAATCCAAACCAAGGAAGTGATGGTGAACCTCAGATGCCAACCGACGTATTTATACCAGAGATGCTAGAAGATGGAACAATGCCACCGATTCCAGGAGTAGGGTCAGGAGAAGCAATTACAATGCCACCGATTCCAGGAGTAGGTTCAGATGGAGAAATTACAATGCCAGAGATGCCAACCGATGGTACGATGCCAAATGGTGGTCAAAGACCAGATGGTGGTAATATGCAATGGCCTGGGGATGGAACACAGAGTTTGGAACCTAGTACAGTATTTAACTTTAGTAAGACTTCCTATCAATTTAGTGGAATTACAAAAGTTACAAGTGAATAATCGTAGTTTGTTAGTAAGGCATGGAATTAACTTCTGTGCCTTTTTTGTTATAGGGAATTATTGTTCTCTATGAATAAACAATGCACTAAAAGACAGGGTATTCTACCACATACACTCTCTTAGTTCCAAACTTGATATACCTACCGATTTGTTATATAATTGAAATAGTACATAACATTCATAAAGAAAAGAAGGAAAGGAAGAACCCAAAGATAATAAAAATAAAATTCCATATTCCAAAAGGCAGAATATCTGCAATTTTAGTTGCTTGTTAACCATAGTTCTAGGAGATGATTTTGTGCGCGATTTAGAAGTTTACCGTAAATGCGTCCAAAAGATGAAAGAATATTTTGGAGAGCGATTTGATGAACAGTTATTTTTACAAGGTGGTTGCTATTGGTTTGCTGAATTTTTACATCGTCATACGATGCAGTCTTTTATTATGATGAATAAGGAACAAGAACATTGTGCAATCGAGATTGGCAATGACCTCTATGACATCACAGGGAAGATCCCTAAGCGAGGCTACAAATGGGCTACTAGAAGAAATATAGAGTACATGAAAAAGCAATACAAACCTTCTTTTAATGTAACAAGATTAGAACGATATCTGGCAAAAGAGATGAGTCAGCAAATGGAATCAATGAAAGAATGTTGAAAATGAGAGGGCTGCTACATAGTTTAGAATAAAACTTAAGGATATGTGATAGTTTGTTTCCACTGTTTTGGATACAAATCTGCATATGCTAAGGTTCATTCAAACTATGAAGCAGCCACTTTTTGTAGGATTAAATTGTCGTTAAGTAAGAGAGTGTTGTAAGCAAAACTCTCTTACTTTATCCTAGATTATTTTTCAAGTTATGATTGAGAAGTTAATTGCTCATTTAGCGATTTCATAATGTCTGCATCTACTTTTAAAACCTTTCGATCATAAGTCATAATACCGTTGATTTCTTCTTCAATGTCTGAAACCTGCGTATATACGGTAGCACAAAGACCGTTCTTAATACCTGGTAGCAATTTTTCCTTGTACGTTTTTGCTATGGCATTCGTTAGCTCAGTTTTTGTTTTATAGATTCGGTAGCCATAAGTGCCATCACTATACGTATGTTCAGGAATCCGAAGAACATAACCACCGAATTCAGATAAGACAACAGCGCGGTCTGTTGGTTTAAACTTAAATGGAGTAAAATAAATATGAAGGCTTTTCACATCGCCACAACCTTGATCAAACCAACCACTCGTGGAGTCAATCAGACGTGTGGAATCATATTCTCTTAACTTTTCCGTAACAGAAACTGCATCAAACTGTCCCCAACCTTCATTAAATGGTACCCACATCACAATGCAAGGGTGATGATATAAGCTACGAACCGTTTCTTCTAATTCCGATAGATATTCCTCTCGTCCTGCCTTACTAGCACGAGAGAGAAGACGATACTTATTGTCTTTAATCTTTGTGGCTAATTTCGGAAAGATCGTTGGAAAATAAGTAACAAACCATGAATGATAGTTGGAACCACCATTTACGATGTCTTGCCAAACAAGCATACCAAGGCGATCACAGTGATAATACCAGCGGTCTGGCTCTATTTTGGCATGTTTTCTTAACATATTAAATCCTAGTGATTTTGCTGTCTGAATATCATAAATCATGGCCTCATCAGACGGTGGTGTATAAAGGCTTTCAGGCCAATATCCCTGGTCCAACAGACCTGTCTGAAAGTATACTTGATTATTCAGAAAGATTCTTTGAATTCCATTGGAATCCTTTTTCACTTCTACCTTTCGCATAGCAAAATAGGTCTGAATGACATCATCACCATAAGTTATCGTTGCTTGGTAGAGATGAGGTTGTTCTGGGGACCATGGTTTAAAGTTAGGAAGTGGAATCGTAACGATATCATTTGAATCAAAGGATGCATTGATATCATAACCATCTTGATGGACTACGATATGAGCTTTGGTTCCTGAATTAATATCTTGGCGATTTAGAAAAAGCTGAATCGTGATGGAACTTTCATCGTAATTAGGTGTTGCTTTGATGGCTTTAACATAATTGGATGGAACACATTCCATGAACACGGTCTGCCAAATCCCACTTTGCGCGGTATAAAACATTCCACCATTCTTTAATTTTTGTTTACCACGAGTGTGATAGGAGCTATCGCTCTTATCCTGTACAAGAACGACAAGAGAGTTTTCTGTTTTTGTTAAGAAGTCTGTGATATCCGCAGTAAAGGGTAAATAACCTCCATTATGTTTACACACAAATTTACTATTGACATAAACCTTTGCATACTGATCTACGGCACCAAATTGCAACAGAACTCGTTCGGTTGAATTACTTCGAGGATCATCAATACTGCGATGATACCAAAGATATTCCTCCGGCTGGAGTTGTCGATTAACGGTAGAAAGATCACTTTCAGGAGAAAAAGGAACTAAAATTGTTCCATCGTATTGTTTTGGGAAATTCGAATCCTTAGTAATGGCATAATCCCAAAAGCCATTCAGATTGATATAGCTTTGGCGTTCCATACAAGGTCTTGGGTATTCTGTCAGTGGTTTTGAGCTGATGTTCTCGGAAAAGACAGATTTCAGTTTCATAATAGTTCGCCCTTTCTATGAAGTTAAGTAAAGAAATTTCATCTTTACTGTATGAAGTATACCATAAATGGCTAAAAATAACTATATGATTGACATTTATTCTAGCATAGGCTAACATTTGATTAGAATGCTAAAAATAAGACTAGGATACTTCGTCATTTAATCTTAGACAAACGTCCTGATGGTAAAGGGCAATGTGGAACTATGGTAGATACATAACCTGATGCTGAGAGGAAAAGTTAGGAGAGTGAAGATGGGAACTGTAAAGATAATCGCAGATAGTACATGTGACTTAAGT
>JAEZKD010000070.1 GCA_023415655.1 Bacillota bacterium
TATCTCTTAATTCTTTTCATATATATGATATAATATTATTTGAATGATTAACTTGAATTTACCAGCAAAGGAGTAATACAATGCTTTACGATGATAAGGAAGTAATTACAAAAGCAGGAATAAATAAAAGTTCATTTGAATTGTATTATAATGGTGGTTCTATTTGGTGTGAACATCTTGACGGTATGGGAAAATATGCAGAAAAAGTAAAAGAAAAGTTTTGGGGCGATTTCAAAACATTAAGTAAACCTTCTATGACCTCTTTCTTAATAATAAATCTTGATAAAACAATACTAGATAATGATCTTGTGTCGTGGATAGCGGATACAATAATACAATCCCCAAAAAGATTTATGAAAATTGCATTTGTTGGTGTACCGCATTCAAAGAGAACTACATTACGTGAAATACAATATAAAAAAGGTTGCGCTGTAAGTTTTTTTGATGACTATGAAAGAGCAAAGCAATGGCTATTGCCATAAATACATCTTTTCTCTAAATGTGACCTTATACTAAATCATATACACTTCTGTCAAAGCAACAAATCCTCTATCCCCCTGTAATAAGGAGATAGAGGATTCGTCCAATCTTAATGTGTATGTTTTTCCCTCCTTGATTAGTTCGTGATAATCGAATAGAAGAGAATACTTTAAATATCAAATACAGCTAAGTTCATAATATCTTCCTTACTAATTATCGTTTCTCTACATATGCTTTAGTAAGCGAATCCAAAATAACCTTCACCGGCTGTGCACCAAAAATTGAATATTTATTACTGATCAAGAAAAAAGGTACACCATTCACGCCAATTTTCTGTGCTTGTGCTTGGTCCCTTTTCACATCACTTTCGTATATGGAAGAATCCTTTAATACTGCCATAACGGAATTTTTATCCAATCCTGCTAATTCAGCAGCTTCAATCAATGTGGTAGGCTCACTGATCACTTTCCCCTCTACAAAGTAGGCGTGATAAATTTTATCAATCAGCTCTTGATCCTTACCTTCAGTTTTAGCGTATTGTGCTAGACAATGAGCTGCTAATGTATTGGTTGGCTTCATACCATCTAGGTTATAATCCAGTCCAAGTTTCGCGGCTTGTTGAGCAATTTGCTCGTTAGCCTGTATTGCTTCTTCAAGACTCATACCATATTTGGCTGCTAAGAGCTGGCTTATGCTCTGTCCGGAGTATATTGCTCCCTTGGGATCCAATTGATAACTCTTATAAACAACCTCAACATCTTCATGATGAGGAAATTGAGCTAATGCGTTTTCAAATAGACGTTTTCCCATATAACAGAAGGGGCATACAAAATCGTACCAAATTTCTACTTTCAAGGTGTTTACCCTCCTTTTTTACAACGGATTAATTTTTTAATATTTACGTACCATATTTTAGCATGTATAATAGATTGATACTAGTACGTTATTATTTGATATATACTATTAAAAAAGATAGTAATAAACAATGAGGTGGATATGAAAAGTAAAGATCAAAATTATGACATAGAAAATTGTCCAGTAGCTAATGTACAGAAAATATTACATGGAAAGTGGACTATGATTATTATATATTTCTTGAGCCAAGATACTTTAAGATTTGGAGAACTAAATAGAAAAATGCCACAAGTGACACAAGCAAATTTAACGAAAGAGCTTCGAATGTTAGAAGAATATGGACTTGTTCATCGGGAAGTTTATAAAGAAGTTCCTCCAAAGGTGGAATATTCATTAACAGAGTTAGGAATTAAATTTATACCAGTGCTTCAAGCAATAGAAAATTGGGCTAAAGAATATGCAAGTATGTCAAAATAAAAATGTAAAATCCTCTAAAGCATCATTCGTCGGACTAATCCATCGTGCGCAGCTTGCTCATACCTTTTAACGCCTAATACAGATATATCAGATCCAACATCTTAAAAATATTTCTAGGTATGGTTCCCCTTGAGTATTCCTCAATGAAGAAACGTTTAAACTCATCATTATAAGTAAATGATTTATCGCTTACACGTTTGACTTAAGGATTTATTGTAACTCTTCCATTTGTTCTTTTGAATAAGCGATCATACTCATAATCTAGTAATTCCTCCGATTCAGTAGTAATTATACATAAAAATATCCTTGTAGATTAGACATTCTTTTTATAAGTGTCTAATCTACAAGGTCCATTTATTTATTCTTTCAATGCCTTAGCTTTAAAATTATGATCTTTTCAAATAGTGTTAGTAACAAAAAGAATGAAAATTATTATGTAAATATTGTTACACTCATTTTTCTATCTCATTACATTGAATAACTTATTGTAATATCATTATCTTTTCCTGTAACCGTACCTTTTAACCAACAACTGCCGCTTATAAGATCTAAATATGAGGTGAACTTAAAAGAAAGTTTTGCATAAGTAGAGCTCTTTGTTAAAGAATCATTATCATAGGATCCTCCAACAGTCATAATCCACGGGTCTCTTGTACTTGTTACTTTATTATCAGTTACAGTCATGTAAAAGGAACAATTAATAACAACACCTGTAAATGATACTTTCCATTCAGTCCAACTAGATCTCGCTTTGCTAGAAATTCGTTCAATGCTAATAGTTGCTGGATTTCCTTGAGAATCTGTAACTTCAAATTCTACACTACCGTTAACATTGTCGAGATTAGAAAACGTAATGGAATTATCAGCGTTCAATCTTACTTTTGGCCCTGTCTCTGCAGCAAAAGCAGAAGCAGGAAGCATCATAACATTCATAGCAATTAAAATTACCATTGTTTTTAAAATTTTTTTAACTTTCATAATTAATACCTCCAATTTTAACATTTGGAATATAATTTTATTCCATATAATCCAGAAAAACGCTTCATACAACTCATCTCACTAACTATGTATTCTACTTACAAGCTTTAAAATAGGTAAAGTAAATATCATAGATACATTGGAAATACCTCCTTTCTATATTAGTACCGTCTGTAAACTTAACTTAGTCAAAGCCAGACTCCTTTTTATTGCATGTTTTTCTTATGAATTTCCATGTTACAGTTTCTGTC
>JAEZKD010000143.1 GCA_023415655.1 Bacillota bacterium
GTGGTCGTTGGAAGTGGTCCAGCTGGATTGTTCTGTGCTTATCAGCTTGCAGTGAATGGTTATCGTCCAATTCTGATTGAACGTGGAGCACCCGTCGAAGAACGAATTAAGGATGTGGATGAATTCTGGGAGACCAATCAGTTAAAGCCTGAATCCAATGTCCAGTTTGGGGAAGGTGGAGCTGGTACATTTTCAGATGGAAAGCTGAATACCATGGTTAAGGATACGTATGGACGTATTCGTAAAGTGTTAGAGATTTTGGTTGAGCATGGCGCCAACGAAGAAATCCTATATGTGAATAAGCCACACATTGGAACAGATCATTTACGTGAGGTAGTAAAAAACATTCGCGAGGATATCCTTGCACATGGTGGCGAAGTATGGTTTCATACCAAGCTAGTTGACCTAGAGGTTGAACAAGGAATGTTATCTAAGATTCATCTACTTGATCTAATTAACAATCAGACAAGAGAGATGGATTGTTCACATCTGATCCTAGCCATTGGACATAGTGCGAGAGATACGTTTGAGATGCTTTATGAAAAGAAAATTCCAATGGAACGGAAACCATTTGCCGTTGGAGTACGTATGGAGCATAAACAAGAGTTAATTAGTCAGAATCAGTATGGAGATGCCTGTTCTTGTCTACCTGCAGCTGATTATAAAGTGACGTATCAAGCAAGCAATGGTCGTTCGGTGTATTCCTTTTGTATGTGTCCAGGGGGGTACGTGGTGAATGCGTCTTCTGAGGAAGGAAAGCTTGTTGTGAATGGAATGAGTTATAGCGATCGTGCGGGTGAGAATGCGAATAGTGCAATTATCGTATCGGTTGGGGAGAAGGATTTCTTAGGAATTCCAGAAGCAAAGGATCATCCGTTAGCTGGAATGTACTTTCAACGCTATTATGAAGCTTTGGCGTATCAGACAGCGAATGGAAAAGTTCCAGTTCAGCTATTCAAAGACTTGTTAACCAAGACTAAGAGTGATACAATAGGTCATATTAAGCCAAACTTAAAAGGAAGTTATGAATTAGCGAATCTATATGATTGTCTTCCAGAAGAAATCTGCGATACGATTGCAGAAGGAGTTTTGGCATTCGATAAGATGATTCCAGGGTTTGCAGATGGAGAAGCGATTCTATCTGGAGTAGAGATGAGAACCTCGTCCCCGATACGAATCAATCGAGATGAACATCTGGAAAGTGAAATCAAAGGGATCTATCCATGTGGGGAAGGAGCAGGTTATGCTGGTGGGATTACTTCCGCTGCAGTGGATGGATTAAAGGCTTTTGAAGCTTTGGCGGCAAACTACCGCCCATAACACGACAAAGGGGAATAACGGATATGTTAAGAACTACGCTTAAGGACAAAAAAAGAATTGTAATTAAGATTGGTTCATCTTCCTTAACACATGAGATGACCGAGGATTTGAATTTGACTAAGATGGAGAAGTTAGTTCGTTTGCTTACGGACTTATCCAATCAGGGGAAAGAAGTAGTGCTTGTTTCTTCAGGAGCGATTGCGGTTGGACGTAAATCTCTAGGATTGAAAGAAAAACCAAAGGAGTTATCCATCAAACAGGCTTGTGCCGCCGTTGGGCAAGCAAAGCTAATGATGGTGTATCAGAAATTATTTGCGGAATACAATCAGATGACTGCGCAAATCTTAATGACAAAGCATACAATGATCAACGAAATAAGCCGTAAGAATGCACGTAATACGTTCAATGAGCTATTAAAACTAGGTGTTATTCCAATTGTCAATGAAAATGATACAGTTTCCACCGATGAAATTGTACCTCTTGGATTCGGTGATAATGATACACTATCTGCGATTGTTGCGGCATTGATTCAAGCAGATTTATTGATTTTGTTATCTGATATTGATGGTTTGTATACGGATGATCCGAAAAAGAATAAAGAAGCAACCTTCATTGATGTCGTAGAAGAAATCGATGAATCGATCTTAGCCATGGGAAAAGGGGCTGGTTCTACGCTTGGAACTGGTGGAATGTCAACAAAGATATCAGCCGCTCGAATTGCAACAGACTCAGGAGCGGATATGGTCATCGCAAATGGTGAACATATCAGTACGATTCGCCATATTATTGATGGTGATTCGGTTGGTACGTTATTCCGTGCTCATAAGAACAAAGATTTTAAACTAATGGATTATCTTGTAACGAACCAGTATCCATTGGAAACGGAACAAAGTAATAGTTAGAACCAAAAGAAATTAGGAGATTATTAGATGGAAGATTCAAGAATTGCAAGAATCAATGAGTTATATCATAAATCACAGGCAGAAGGCTTGACAGAAGAGGAAAAAGCAGAACAAACTCGTCTTCGTCAAGAATATATCGCGGCAGTTCGTGCGAATATGAGAGGACAACTCAATAACATTAGAATATTAGAAAAAGATGGATCCGTAACGGATCTTTCTGAAAAAGCAAAAAAGCTCAATTAAATGGATTTAGAGAAAGGAAAGGGTATGGAGGAAAAGAAAGCGTTACGTAATCAAATATTGGATCAACGAAATACCCTTTCTGAGGAAGAGGTTGAAGTCTATAGTAGTCGTATATTAGACCGTCTCTTACGCTTAGAAGCTGTGATGACAGCTTCTGAAGTGTTTACATATGTATCGTTAGGAAGTGAAGTAGACACCTTTGGTTTGATTCTAAGTAGTTTATTATCAGGAAAAAAGGTATATTGCCCAAAGATAATAGAAAAAGGAATCATGAAATTCTATCGAATCACATCTCTGGAACAGTTAGTCCCCGGTAAATATGATATCCTCGAACCTGTCAGTGATGAGGAGGGAGTTATTTATGGAAATCATCAGGTTATGGTACTTCCAGGAGTGGCGTTTGATTCTAACTTAAATCGAATTGGCTATGGTGGTGGTTATTATGATCGTTATCTATCCATCTATGACAAGAGTGGTTGTAAAAAAATTGCTTTGGCATATGAGTTACAGATGGTAGAGTCACTACCAGTGGAAGAACATGATAAAAAAGTGGACCTGATTGTCACTGAGTCAGCAATTTATATGAATTCAAAATAGAAGGTGAGAATATGGAATATTTAGAATTGTTAGGTAGTCATGCAAAGAGTGCTGCAACTATTATGAATCGTCTTGGTCAAACAACAAAGAATCAAGCATTATCTGCGTGTGCAGATGCATTAGAAGCGAATTCAGAGGTAATCTTACAGGAGAATGCAAAAGATATTGAGAATGCGATTGCCAATCAGATGAAGGAATCGCTGGTGGATCGTCTTTCCTTAACGAAAGCACGCATCAAAGGAATGGCAGATGGCTTACGTTCAGTAGTTGCACTAAAGGACCCAATAGGAGAGCTAATCTCAAGTGAAATCCGTCCGAATGGACTTCAAATCATGAACAAACGTGTGCCAATTGGAGTTATTGGTATCATCTATGAATCAAGACCAAATGTAACCGCAGATGCCTTTGGTTTATGCTTTAAGACCGGGAATGCAGTCATTCTACGTGGTGGTTCAGATGCAATCCATTCCAATACTGCTATCGTGAAGGTTTTAAGGGATGCCTTAGAAACATTAGATATCACACCAGATGCCATTCAACTGGTGGAAGATACTTCTCGTGAAACTGCGACTAAGCTGATGAAGATGAATGAATACATTGATCTATTAATTCCACGTGGAGGAGAAGGTTTAATTAAAACCGTAGTACAAAACAGTACGATTCCAGTCATTGAGACAGGAACAGGTAACTGCCATGCGTATGTAGATGAATTTGCTGATTTTACGATGGCACTTGATATTATCGAGAATGGAAAAACACAGCGTCTTGGTGTTTGTAATACACTAGAATCCTTAGTAATTCATCAAAAGGTGGCAGAGGAGTTTTTACCACTTGTGTATGAACGTTTAACTGCAAAACAAATCGTATTTCGAGCAGATGAACGTGCTCGTGCCATTTGTCCAAACATGGAAGCAGCGACCGAAGAGGATTTTGGAAAAGAGTATCTCGATCGTCTCATCTCTGTCAAAGTGGTAGATTCGATTGAGGAAGCGATTGCTCATATCAATCATTATAGCACTGGACATAGCGAAACGATTCTTACAAAGGATTATGCCAATGCGATGAAATTCACATCAGAAGTGGATTCTGCAGCAGTTTATGTGAATGCTTCCACTCGCTATACCGATGGGGAAGAGTTTGGCTTTGGTGCTGAGATTGGTATTAGTACGCAAAAGCTTCATGCAAGAGGGCCAATGGGCTTGCTAGCATTGACAGCGAATAAGTATGTAATTTTTGGGGATGGTCAGATTCGACCATAGATGGATAGCTAGGTATGAGAAGATTGTACCTAGCTATTTTTATCTATTACCATACTTTTCAACACTAAATATACCACCTTTTTAATTTTCTTCTTGCAACTTATCATTCCTACATATAAAATAGGTATTGTGTCTTTTGTATTCATATTTTGAAGCTCTGTTCATCCATAATCATGTGATCAGAGAATAGGATCAAATTATTTCGACTTTAAAGGTTAAGTTAGATAGAGAGGTTGTTATGAAATTAGAATTATTACGTCCGACACTTACGATGAAGGATATGTATATGGATTATGCAGCAGAATGGGAATCAAAGCAAGCGACTATGGTACCATCTGTCAGCAATCTGCTTGGGCTAAGTTATGAAGAATGGTTAGAAGAACGTATGCGTGATGAAGAAGCGGATTACGTAAAAGTAAAGGGGTTAGTACCATCTGATTTATTCTTTTATGTAGATAGCGATACAAAGACGATTCTTGGTACTGTTTTAGTTCGTCATGAGTTAAATGAAGAATTATTAAATAAGGGTGGTCACATTGAATTCGGAATTCGTCCTTCAAAACGTAGCAAAGGCTTTGGAAAGAAATTGTTAGATGAAGCCTTAAAAATCGTGGATACCATTGGTATGAAGGAAGCAATCGTTACCTGTGATAAAAATAGTCCAGCATCCAAAAAAGTAATCAAAGCAAATGGTGGTGTGCTTGAGAATGAGGTAATGGTAGAGGATACTATGATTCAAAGATATCGTATTCAAGTACTTCCAAGTACAGAGCCTGCACGTCAGTATCACTTTATGGAACTGATGAAGGAAGAATTAAAGAAAGAAAGAGAAGCGCTTGGTCGTGATCTTACGTTCAATGTACAGACCTTTGGTTGTCAGATGAATGCAAAGGATTCCGAAAAGTTAGCTGGTGTTCTTGAAACCATCGGATATGTAGAAACAGATTCTGAGGATGCAGACTTTGTCATTTATAATACTTGTACGGTTCGTGAGAATGCGAATACAAGAGTGTATGGTCGTATTGGATACCTTGGCAATCTGAAAAAGAAACAACCACACAAGAGAATTGCGCTTTGTGGATGTATGATGCAAGAAGAACATGTGGTTGAAAAAATCAAGCAAAGTTATCATTTTGTAGATATTGTCTTTGGTACTCATAATATCTTCAAACTTGCAGAGTTAATGTATCAGAGACTTCATAGTAAAAAAATGATTATTGATAT
>JAEZKD010000160.1 GCA_023415655.1 Bacillota bacterium
GTCCGGATGATTATGCTTCGATGAAAGAAGTGTTAACTAGAAGATTCTTACATGGACAAAAAGAAGCACAGGAGCTGAAGGAACGAAACCTAGGGCTTGAGCATGGAAGCTTTACGCGATATCCGGATTTAATTCTTATGGATGGTGGTCGTGGTCAGGTAAATATTGCGCTTTCTGTGTTGGAGGAGTTAAACCTAAATATCGCTGTTTGTGGTATGGTAAAGGATGATAATCATAGAACCCGAGGACTATTTTATAATAATATTGAGATACCAATTGATACACACTCAGAAGCCTTCAAATTAATCACTAGAATCCAAGATGAAACCCATCGTTTTGCAATTGAATATCATCGTTCGTTGCGTTCAAAAACTCAGGTAAAATCTATTTTGGATGATATTGATGGAGTTGGTGATCAACGAAGAAGAGCATTGATGAAACAATTTCAATCATTGGAAGCAATAAAAAATGCAACAATCGAGGAGTTAGCTAGCGTTCCATCCATGAATCGGCTATCAGCTCAAAAGGTTTATGAGTTCTTTCATCGTTCAGAGTAGTTGCGAAGGCGTTGAATTTATGTTAGAATGTGTCTAAAATGGTGGTACGAAATAAACAGGACAAAGGAGAGTAACATGTATACTGTTGAACTAGAGAAATTAGTGGACAAGATGGCCCTTGAAAATTGCACTCCTGACATTGATATCAGTAATATATTATTGACACAGCCAGATGTGAATCGACCTGCACTTCAACTTACAGGTTTTTATGATTACTTTGATTCAGATCGGGTTCAGATTATAGGAAATGTAGAATATGCTTACATGCAAAAGATGGAGAAGGACCATGGTATTGGAATCATGAAAAAGCTGATGAGCTTTAAGATGCCATGTATTGTTTTTTGTCGTGGCATTGAAGTATCACAAGAATTTATCGAGCTTGCTAATGAAGCGGGAGTACCAATTTTTCGTACCGAGAAGTCAACCTCTTCTTTTATGTCCGAAGTCATTCGCTGGTTAAAGGTTGAGTTAGCACCGAGAATCTCAATCCATGGAGTATTAGTTGACGTCTATGGTGAAGGTATCCTAATCATGGGGGAAAGTGGTATCGGTAAAAGTGAAGCAGCCTTGGAATTAATCAAACGTGGACATCGGTTAGTTGCAGATGATTTGGTTGAGATTAAAAAGGTTAGTGATGATACACTCATTGGTACAGCTTCTGATATCACAAGACACTTTATAGAACTTCGTGGTATTGGGATCATTGATGTAAAAACACTATTTGGTGTTGAAAGTGTAAAGAACACACAGTCCATCGATTTGGTCATCAAATTAGAGGAATGGGTGAAGGATAAAGAATATGATCGACTAGGCTTGGAGGAGCAGTATACTGAATTCTTAGGTAACCGTGTGGTGTGTCATAACATACCGATTCGTCCAGGTCGAAATCTTGCTGTCATTTGTGAGTCGGCAGCAGTCAATTACCGTCAGAAGAAGATGGGTTATAATGCAGCACAAGAGCTTTATAACCGTGTAACGAATAACATTATGAGAAAAAAGTAATCATATAGGGGGATTTGGGATGGATAAGTATTGCTTTGGAATTGACATCGGTGGAACGACAATTAAGTGTGGATTATTTACAGAACAAGGGACTTGTATTGATAAATGGGAGATTGAAACACGAAAAGAAAATGGCGGAGAACAAGTGCCACAGGATGTTGCCAATACGATTGCTGAAAAAATGAAGGAACGAAACCTATCAAAAGATCATATTGTGGGTGTTGGTATAGGTGTACCAGGACCGATTACAGAGGATGGAACTGTACTCAAATGTGCAAACCTTGGTTGGGGGATCTTTAACGTGAATGAAAAGATGAGCCAGCTCACAGGATTAAAGGTTGCAAGTGGAAATGATGCCAATGTTGCAGCGCTTGGTGAAATGTGGATGGGTGGCGGTAAAGGCTATCAAGATGTTGTTATGGTGACCTTAGGTACTGGTGTTGGTGGTGGTGTCATCATCAATGGAAAAATCGTTGCTGGTAGCAATGGCGGTGGTGGTGAAATCGGTCATATTACGATTCATCCAGACGAAGAAGATACTTGTGGATGTGGTGGTCATGGACATCTAGAGCAATACGCTTCAGCTACAGGGATTGTAAGAATGGCGAAGAAACGTCTTGCCAAGGATCAAGTTGTAACCAGTCTTTCAGAGTTAGAGGAGATTACAGCAAAGGATATCTTTGATTATGCAAAAGCTGGGGATCAAGTGGCGAGTGAGCTTGTAGAAGAGTTAGGAAAGTATCTTGGTTTGGCTCTGTCTCATGTGGCTGCAGCAGTAGATCCACAAGTGTTTGTTATTGGTGGTGGGGTATCAAAAGCTGGTAAGATATTAATTGATGTCATTGAAAAGCATTACAATAAAAACATCCTTTTTGCATTAGCCAATAAAGAATTCCACCTTGCAGAGCTTGGTAATGATGCGGGTATCTATGGATGTGCAAAAATGGTGTTAGGTTAAGGTGCTATTGGATTAGGAATAGCATATATTCGTTTAAGAGGTATTTTGAGGAGTTAGGTAAGTGGACAAATTTTATGATGAATTGCAATCAATAATTTCAAAGGAACAGATTACGAAGGATGAACCATTAAGTGAACATACTACCTTTCACATTGGTGGACCATGTGATTACTTTGTACAGATACAAAAAGAAGAAGAACTACCGAAAGTGGTGGAGTTGTGTATCAAAGAGAAGAAGCCTTATTTCCTCATCGGGAATGGAAGTAATCTTTTGGTATCTGATGAAGGGTATCGAGGAGTTGTGATTAAGCTTTGGGATCATGCAACTGAGTTTAAACTGGAAGAACAAGGGGAGACTTGTATCGTCACAGCAGGTGCTGGTATGAACCTATCAAACTTTGCAATGCGAGTAGCGAATCTAGGATTAACTGGATTTGAATTTGCTGCAGGCATACCAGGTACTGTGGGTGGAGCTGTCTATATGAATGCAGGTGCCTATGGTGGTGAAATTAAGAATTGCATTGTATCAGCTAAAGTCCTAACCAAGGAAGGTGAGATTATCACTGTTTCAAAGGAGGACTTACAGCTAGCTTATCGTACTAGCTCAGTACAAACGAAATTTTATCTAGTAATCAGTGCAACCTTTGAATTTCAAAAAGGAATAAAAGAAGAAATTCTTGAGAAAATAGAAGAATTAAATCGACAGAGAAAAGAAAAGCAACCGCTAGAATATCCGAGTGCTGGAAGTACATTTAAACGCCCAGTTGGTTATTTTGCAGGAAAGCTAATTATGGATTCTGGATTACGAGGTTATCGCGTCGGTGGAGCGATGATATCTGAAAAGCATTGTGGTTTTGTGATAAATGCAGATCATGCAACCGCCGAAGATGTGTTAACTCTCATTTCTGATGTAGTTCGAATCGTAAAAGAGAAACAGAATGTGACATTAGAGCCGGAAGTAAAAGTTCTATCATAAGATATGGCAGAAAGTGAGTTCGGAATGAGATTTGTAATTGTCACTGGAATGTCCGGGGCAGGGAAAAGTTCAGTTCTTAAGATGCTAGAGGATTCAGGATATTTTTGTGTAGATAATCTACCAATTCCTTTATTAATGAAATTCGCACGCTTAGCGTTGAAAGAAAGTGCAACCATTACTAAGGTTGCACTAGGCATCGATATACGAAGTGGCGAAGCATTGGCTGAGCTTGGTGGAGTTTTAGAGGAAGTGAAGAAGGCAGGATATAGTTATGAAATCCTGTTTCTAGAAGCTAGAACTGATGTATTGGTGAAGCGATATAAAGAAACTAGACGGCTTCATCCTCTTTCAGGTAATGGAAGAGTAGATTTTGGAATTGAACTCGAGAGAAAAAAGCTGAAATTTTTAAAGGATCAAGCAGACTATATTATTGATACGAGTCGGTTGTTAATCCGAGAATTAAAAGTGGAAGTGGATAATATATTTGTAAAAGATGGGACCTCTCATAATTTCTTTATAACAATACTTTCGTTTGGGTTTAAATATGGAATACCAAATGATGTGGATTTAGTTTTCGATGTACGTTTTTTGGAGAATCCATACTATATACCTGAGCTGAAGGCAAAGACAGGAAATGATGAGGAAGTGAGGAAGTTTGTTCTTTCGCTACCACAAGCAGGTGTTTTTCTTGAAAAATTATCAGATATGCTTATGTTTTTAATTCCAAATTACATAGCAGAGGGAAAAACACAACTAGTAATCGGAATTGGATGTACCGGTGGTAAACACCGCTCGGTTACATTAACGAATGAGCTAGCAAGTCGTTTAAAAACGACTGAATTTAGTGTGAAGGCGGAGCATAGGGATATTGAGAAAGGGTAGAGAACATTGTCGTTTTCAAAGGAAATAAAAGAAGAAATCGGGAAGCACATTAGCAATGCAAGGCATTGCAGACTTGCTGAAATAGCAGCATTACTAAGTGTCTGTGGCCGGTTTATCCTTAAAGGGGATAAGATTGTAGCCATCGTATTTCAGACTGAAAATGGAATTGTTGCAAGAAAATACTTTACATTATTGAAAAAAACCTTTAATATTAATACTGAAATTCAGATACGTAAAAATATGGCAATGAAGAAAAGTATAACCTATATACTTATCGTGAAAAGCCATACTCAGGTACAAAGCTTGTATCAAGCGACAAAGCTTTTGTTAGAAGAAACATCGCAGGAAAAAGGCCTAGTCGTAGATCCACTGATTGTACAGAACACCTGTTGCAAAAGAGCATTTATACGGGGAGTCTTCTTAGCAGTAGGTTCCATGAGCGATCCTGAGAAAACGTACCATTTCGAGGTAGTGTTACCCGACCTCTATCGGGCACAGCAATTACAAGAAATTATTAATTCCTTTATGATGGATGCTAAAATTGTTTTAAGAAAGCGTTATTACGTAGTTTACGTAAAGGAAGGGTCACAAATTGTTGATTTACTTAATATTATGGAAGCGCACATTGGTTTGATGAATTTTGAAAATGTACGAATTCTAAAAGAGATGCGTAATTCTATTAATCGACAAGTAAATTGTGAAGCAGCCAATATCAATAAAACAGTAAAGGCAGCATCAAAGCAGATTGATGACATTATTTTTATTCGTGACACCATTGGTTTTGACAACATTGCAGAAGGGTTAGAGGAGATAGCAAAGCTACGCGTTTCATATCCGGAAGCTTCTTTAAAAGAATTGGGGGCCATGCTGAATCCACCGATTGGAAAGTCGGGTGTAAATCATAGGCTAAAGAAACTTTGTTGTATCGCGGATGGGTTAAGGCAATAAAAGGAGGAAGGAAACAATGATATCTAAGAAAGTTGTAATCAAAATACCGACAGGATTAGAAGCAAGACCAATTGCTTTGTTGGTTCAGGTAGCAAGCCAATATGAAAGTAATGTGTATGTAGAATGCGAAGATAAGAAAGTAAATGCAAAAAGCATCATGGGTATGATGAGTTTAGGACTTCCAGCAGGAGAAGAAGTTACTGTAACAATCGATGGTACCGATGAGGAACTTGCAATGCAAAACATAGAAAAATATTTGTGTGGTAATTAACATC
>JAEZKD010000168.1 GCA_023415655.1 Bacillota bacterium
GCTTACGTATCCTTTGGATATATGCTGCAACTCCAATCTGGCCAGGGATTAAAACGGTATTAACAAGTTACCCTCTTACTTGGTCCGTTACTACTATATTATTTGTTATCTATTATCTTTATAAAAAGCGATCACTTTACAAAGTAAGCATGTAATTGAGAATGTCATATGTATTTGATGTTCTTAGTATCTCATCCAACCCTCCAGCAATTCCAGACAGGACGTCTGGAAAGGCTTGTCTGAGGCATGGATGCCGAATACAAGCCGCTTGCGGACACAAGTAACAACCATCCTGAGATACTTAGAACATCTTATTTCCGTACATCGGAACAAATCCTATGAACTTTTGTACCATTTGCTAACTCAATCACCGAAACACAGCCTTTTGCCATCCGAATCCTTAAGGCATTGTATAGCGATAAGTAGAGAACACATCCATTGGTAACTCTACTCGAATTGTTTTTTTAGGATCTACAATCTGACAAACTCTCATATCAGATTTTAGGGACATAAGCATTCCAGCATTCACTTTGTTACCATCCATAACTAGCGTTAAAAACTCAAACATCTTGGTGGCAGCCATCTTTGCAGCTTCATCCAATGTGAATGCCGATTGGATGGTCATTGCTTTGCCACGATTGACTAAAAATGGAGTTGGAAGAATACAGTCCTTTACAACTGAAACTTTCACGGTTACCTCTCCGGCAATTTCAAGCCCACAGATTAATACCTCGCCATCTCCCATTAAGGCATGAAGATCACCCATAGAAAGGAGAGCACCTTCAACACAAACAGGAAGATAAAGTATTGATCCCTTTACAATTTGGTTACAATCCATATTTCCACCATGATAATCTGGTGTATCTGTTAATATTCCATCCTCTGACGGAGCAGTGCCAATCACTCCAATCATTGGATCAATGTCAAGGCTTAGTTTATCGTCAAATGGTACCTTGCCATTCTCAATCGGAAAGATACGTGCTGTTTTTTTATCATACGCTTCATGGAAGGCACCTGCCGTAGGTGAGGTTCGCATGATGCCTTGGTGTGCAACCTTAATATCAAGTATCTCAACCTTTAACACATCTCCAACCATAGCACCTTTTATATATAATGGTCCAGTGGCTGGATTCTCCAACCCATCTGCTCGGTCTCCATATGGTCGCTCCTCACAGGTGACTGTCCCATCATAGCAATCTCTCGTTTCAAAAATTATTGTATCTCCATCATTGCAATATGCAACTGGAGGATTGTTCTTGTCAAGTATATCTGTTACATATTCACTTGAAATCCTGATCATAAGTACTTCCTCCTTTTCGCTAATCAATCTAGTTTCCTTTGCATTTTGAAACCAATTCTATCGTTAACGTTCTTCTTCCTTTAATAGGCGCATAATATCTTCGATTTCTTGTTTTGGTATTTTGGTGTATTCTTCTAATTCTTCAACGGTTGGTATCGTTAAATTCTCCTCTGCAAGCGCTTTTCTTGCCTCGTTAATTAGAGTTGTCTTAGCTATGATCGTTTCTTCCCAATCATCCTCCTGATTTTCTTCATCAATAAAGGTTTCCATAGCTAGCTGTACCGATTCTTTGATATATTCTTCTACATCGATATGCTCTTTACTTCCAAGAAGCTGATTCAAGCCTTTTAGTAAACCAATATTTCCTTCTTGAATCAAGTCCTCCATATTAACGTCATAGGATGTATATGTTTTTGCCACTTCAACTACTTTCATTAACCAATCATCTAAGATGATAGGAATCACACTTTCATCCCCTTGCAGCAATCTCATGTACCTTTCTTGTAACTCACTTTTGGAAAGTGTTTTAATCTCTGCTAAGTCTTCAAGATACATGGCAAGGAACTTTGAATTCTCAATTGCTCTTGCAAACGCATCATATCCAGCCTCAGATTCGTTTGGATCTACTTCTTCCTCCACCGATTTCTCAACTACTTCAGACTCGGTAGAAGCAACTTTTAAATAATCAAAGATCATTGTAATCTGTTCATCGTTTAACTCTATATCATCAAAATAAGAGATAATCTCTTCTCTTGTCAATGGTTCTTCTGCTACCTTTGCCACTTCCGCTACTGAACGTAACGTTTCCATAAATTTTACTTTATCGATCATGATTTCCTCCAATTACATCAAAAAGGTTGTCCTTCCAACCAATTCTACACTAAAACCATTGGTGTTTCAATTTATATTTCAAAATCCGAAGCACCGACTCCTCAATACGTTCTTCTGTGATGGTCCCATCCTTTACGGCTTTTATGACACTGGTGAATTGCTCCTTATAGTCTGTGCTACAAAGCATATCATTTCCCGCTAGTATTGCGAGTACTGCTGCATCCGAATCTTTTGCAAACAAACCGATGGCATCCATTGATAAATCATCTGTTATGGTAATACCATCAAAGTTAAGCTCATTTCGTAGCAGTGCATGCACATTATTTGATAATGAGGCTGGTGTTGTTTCATCCATACTAGTTACACGATTATGGGATATTAAGATAAACTCTGCACCTTCATTTATTCCTGCTTCAAATGGTAAAAAATCATTTGCTACAAATTGTTCGTAAGGTCGCTCGTCAATTGCGATTCCAGTGTGGGTATCTTTATTGTCTCCATAGCCTGGAAAGTGTTTTAATACCGAATTCACCCCCTGCTCTTGCATGGTTGCTACAACGGTTTTCACATAGGTACTTGTTTCATCTGCACCCTTTCCAAACGAACGTGCATAGATAAAATCGACTGGATTGGTACTAATATCACTAACAGGAGCAAAGTTCACATTAATTCCAAGCTCCTTTAACAACTTACTTTTTTCAATCGTATCTGCCTTGATTGCATCAAAACCACCCTTAGCATACAACTCTTGTGGCGAAGGAAACACCTGATCCCGAAACTGTGAATAGCGGCTGATTCTTGTTACTGTGCCCCCCTCCTCATCCACACCAATCCATAAAGGTATTGTGGCAGCTTCCTGATAACTTTTAATGTGTTGTATTACTTCGTCTTTCGAAAAATCCTTAAAATCTCTACCAAAGAGCAAATAACCACCAAGATGGTATTGTGAAACATCTTGTACTGCATCTACTTCTGGACATCGAGCAAAAAACATCTGGCCAACTTTTTCTTCTAACGACATTTGCGTCAAGATTTCTAGCGCTCGCTGTTTAATCTTTTCCTCGTTAGATACTTCTACTGGCGTAGGCGTTGTGGTAGGTGTTACCGCTAACGTAGGTGTTGGCATTTCTGTTAATGTTGGGGTTATTGTTTCTGTTATCTCTTTCGTTGGTGTCAATGTATCGTTTCCTTCCGGTACCGTTATCGTTGCTGAAGGTAATATCGAATTCTCTTGTTTGTTCATCGATTGACACCCAGTCATGCTAATCACAAGTAAAATGATGATTCCCATGAACCTATATGTTCTATTGTTTCTGTTCTGTTTGATACCCATTTACTTTTACCTAAGCCTTTTCTTTCATTTTTTCTTCGATACAAGCGGCTAGTTTTCTAGCCATTTGTGCAAAACCAGTGGAATTCGGATGCAAGAAAGAATCAGCAAAACGACTTTCGTCATGATCAATCAATGTCTCTCCATCAATGACATATATATTGGGATATTTCTTACAAACTTCATGGATAATCTGAGCAATCTTCTCTATTGGTTCTTGGCATGGCACAGGCTCCTCATAATCTGCCCTCCATATTGGAGTAATGACAAAAATCATCACCTGAGAGAATAATCCATATAGCTTAGCAAAATAATCTTCGATGTCATTCGCAATTGTTGTAATATCAGGCTTTGCCGCCCAATCATTCGTTCCATACGCCACTGTAATTAGGTTCGGCTGTTCTAACTTTTCCAAACCATTCAAACTATCTTTACAAAAATGATAGCCACCAACTCCTTGGTTTAACGCATCCATCTGAAGATAATCTGCTAAAAGTGCAACATAATTTAGAGAAGGACCTCCTGAGATCATTCCCTGTGTGATGGAGTCCCCTAAACATAGCATCCTCTTACGTTCTGGTAATTGTGATACTTCTCCCAGTATGGTAATATCTTTTACTGAAATACCTTCTATGGTAGGGAAGTAAATACGTACTTCCTTGGTCTCATGATTCGGATTTTTAATTTTGATTCTAAGTTTACCATTCTTAGCTTTGATTGTTTTCATATGAATGGAATTGACAACAATATCAATTCCGTCAATCACACTCTTTTTTCTCCTTTTTGGTAACTCTTTTTTAACTATCTTTTTCATCATCTTTGTAATCGAGCGAAGTTTCACTTGACGTACAATCGGTAGAATTAATTTTAACCGATTCTCTTTCTTTAGCTTCATCTCGATTTTATTACCCGTCATAGTAAAGCCTAGATACATGCCCGCAGTACTTTTTGACATTGCCCTTGACATCGCATCGGCTTGATATACTTGTAATTGTTCTGGATAAAAACGTGAAAAGGAGACAAATCCAGATTGCTCTATTTGCTCTGACACGTAATTGTGCAAATATTTCATCCGCTGCCTCCTTTCTTATTTGATTTTATGATGTTTGATTTATGATGTATATTTATGATTTTATTAATGTTAATAGAATCATGTTTCTTTCATTACTATTCATCCGTATGAATTATTTTATGCTATCTAAGATACACTTATCAATCTGTTTCATGGGATCCATCACATCATCAAATCAAAGTTACTATCTTTATGCTTTTATGTTCAAACGTTCACATTCTGCTTTTACTTCTGCCATATTCTTTTCATTCAGTATCAGGTTCTCGCCATATGGATTGATTGCAATTCCATCTCCATTCCCAATACGAATCGCATCTAGTATGGATACAATTGCGCCATTCCATTCTTTTTTATTATAGGCTTTCTCAAACTCCATCCAATCTGAAAACACAGGGATAAAGGATATCTCTTCTACATTGGTAATCTTAGCAAAGAACATCTTCCCGCCTTCTTTAAAGGTAATCTGATTATCACCGGTTCTTTCAACCTCTCCTGTATGCTTCATTGGAACAAGATATTTCGCCTTACAGATTTCTTCAATCATCTGATTCTCTTTTCTTTTCATTACTTCGACACGCTGTGGATAATTTACATTCCAGCGTAGCTCTTCAAAGAAATTAATAATAGAAAAGCGTAAGTTTGGATTGAGGATTGGCACTGATATCTTAGGAACCTTTGAAAAATCAGGTGGTGGAAGTATCTCGGAACGACTCACCATGACCTTATATTGTCCATTGTCAATCATCAATTGTTCCATACCCAAACAATAAAGATAAGCAAAGATACCCATATTATTCGGAAGATTCGTCTTATCCTTTATAATTTCTTTTACTTCCAGTGTACGATACTGCTGTGTATAGTGATCCACTGCATCATTGGCAAATTCTATCTTAGAATAGATATCTACCATTCCTTCATTAATGAATGGGAAGTTCGTTGTTTTATCTATCGTTATATAAAGTGTATCTGCTGTACGAAGTTTTTCAATTAATGATTTCTTTAATACTTGATCGTTTTGTTCATAGTTTTCTACTGGTGATTTTTCATGAAATACCTTGAGTGAACAAATCAAAAAGTTTACTTCTTGAATAGTGAGCTCTGTAAGCT
>JAEZKD010000248.1 GCA_023415655.1 Bacillota bacterium
TTTTCCACACCGACTAATTGCATCTTTTCACTTATTAGTCGGTCAGCAATCTCTACGCCACACCTACTGATTGCATCTTTTCACTAATTAGTCGGGTACCAATCTCTTCTCCACACCGACTAATTGCAACATTTCACTAATTAGTCGGGTACCAATCTCTTCTACACACCCAGTAAATGCAACTTTTCACTAATTAGTCGGGTAGCAATCTCTTTTCCACACCGACTAATTGCATCTTTTCACTTATTAGTCGGTCAGCAATCTCTACGCCACACCTACTGATTGCATCTTTTCACTAATTAGTCGGGTACCAATCTCTTCTCCACACCCACTAATTGCAACATTTCACTAATTAGTCGGGTAGCAATCTCTTCGCCACACCGACTAAATGCATCTTTTCATTAATTAGTCGGGTAGCAATCTCTTCTCCACATCCACTAAATGCAACTTTTCACTAATTAGTCGGGTAGTAATCTCTTTCCACACCCACTAAATGCATCTTTTCATTAATTAGTCGGACACCTTTCACTTCCCCCCCACTTTTCACCCCCACTGAATCCAACCGTATACAACTCCCTCACATCTCATATATCCAATCCCCCCAGCTCAACTATCCAATCCCCCCACCCAGCTCAACAGCCCAAAATATCCCCTTCCCACTCCCCAAACCCACACACAAAAAAAGCCCCCCAGCGAACTGGGAGGATGAATATGTACCATGAATATGAACGTACAATATGTACAAGGTGGATTACTCTTTGACAGCACCGATGTTAACACCTTTTACGAAGTATTTCTGGCAGAAAGGATAGATGATCATAAAAGGAATGATCGCTACCATAACAGCTGCATTCAGTAAGGTGTTCTGAGAGATATTCTCAGAGAAGTTCGGCGTATCACCATCCATAATTAAGTTACGAAGCTTTTGTTGGAAGTTATATAAACTAGATTTCTGAATGTAAATCTTGAAGTTTGTATAGTCATTCCAAAAACCAACTGCGAACATAAGACCGATGGAAGCTAATGCTGCTTTTGACAAAGGTAATACGATCTTAAAGAACATACCCATTGGCGAGCATCCATCGATTTGAGCAGCTTCGAATAATCCTGTAGGAATACCTTCAAAGAAGTTACGCATTAAAACTAAGTTATAAACATTGATACCAAGTGGTAAGATAACTGACCATAATGTATCAATTAATTTTAAGTTCTGCATAACTAAGAAAGAAGGAATCATACCACCACTGAAAATCATAGTGAATAATAATAGAAATGAGAATAAATTTCTACCAGGCATATTGAATTGGATTAATACATAAGCACCTAAGGTAGAAAGTACTAATCCGATAAAGGTACCTGCAATGGTTGTAATAATCGAAACTAAGAATGGTTTGAATAAGGATTCATAATTTAATATAACCTTATATCCATCAATACTAAAATCTTTCGGCCACAATCTCATACCATAAGAAGTTTTCGCATCCAGAGAGTCAACTAAAACCTTCCACATAGGAACAAGAATGAACAAACAGATAATTACGAAAATGATTGCATTTACGATAGGAAAGATTTTTATTTTTTTGCGTTTTTTATTTACGTTAGCCATCTATTTTCCCCTCCTATACAATACCGCGGCCGCGGACTTTTTTACTTGCGTAGTTACATCCTAGAACAAGAATACAGCCTACGATGGATCTTAATAAACCAACCGCTGTTGTATAACCGTAGTTTGGAATACCTCCACCAAACGTCTGGCGATAAACGTATGTCTGACAAACATCGGATACAGAGATAACGGCATCATTATATAAAACGAATACAGATTCAAAAAGGTTCATAATCTTTGCTAAGTTTAGAATTAATACAGTAATAATTGTATTAGCTAAGCTTGGTAAAGTAATGAATCTCATCTGATTCCAACGATTAGCACCATCAATTTGCGCTGCTTCATAAAGATCTGGACTAATACCAGATAATGTTGCAAGATAAATAATAGTTCCCCAACCAGTATCCTTCCAAATATTTATGATATAGTAAACTGGTTTCCACCAAGTTTTATTCGCAAGGAAGTATATCATCTCATCTTTATTAATAACACCAAAGTTAACTAAGAAAGAGTTAACAAGGCCTTCATTCGAAGGAGAAAGAATTAAGCGGAATACAGAAGCGGTTACTACCCATGACATAAAGTGAGGAAGGTAGATTAATGTCTGTACTGCCTTCTTTGCTTTCAAATTCTTCATCTCGTTTAAGAGCAGGGAAATAATAACTGCCATAAACGTATTTAATAAGAGCTTAACTAGAGAAAGTTCAAAAGTATTAATAAAAGCCTGAATAAATTCATCTTTCTTAAATAATCTTTCAAAATGTTTCAACCCTACAAAGACTGGTTCTTTTGCCATTTTGTAATCGTAGAAAGAGTATTTAATAAAGTACATTGGTACATAGTTGAATACTATTATAAATGCCAGAACTGGAAAAGCCATTACGTAGAACCATCTATGTGTATAAATTCTGGCACCTAGGGACTTTGAGCTAACCGGTACCTTTTTTGCGCGTTTAATGCTCATCGAAGCACTTCCTTTCATGAATTAGAATTCCTCTCACGAGCATCTCTCGTGACAAGGAGGGGCTTTTTTTTGGAAAGCCCCTCTGAATTAATGTATTACATTAATTTGAATCACTAACTATTCCTAAGACTTATCTTTAGTTTAAAGAATCTAAGATTTCAGATACCATGTCAGCAGACTTAGTTAAGTATTCATTCATACCATCTTCAACACTAACGCCGCCTGTAACGATCTTAGTTACGATCTGAGTACGTAAATCCCAAAGATCTGCATTGTAATCATTCATTACATCGTTAGATGTGATAACTGGAGCTGCAACACTCCAATCATTGAACTTGCTAGCTACATCAAGAGCAACTGGATTAAGGTTCGCAGCACCTGGATCCATACCTTCATTGAAGGAAGCAATACTTAACATTGGATCGATGTGAGCTTTGTTTAATAATGTATCTGGTTTTTCTAAGGAAGCCTTAAAGTGGAACTGACCTTCTTCAAAAGAAACTGAATTTTCTTCTGTTAACTTAATTGTTTCAGCTACGTTATCCCAATGAACACCCTTAACACCATAAGTCCAAAGTGTCTGAACAGCGCCACCATCTAACATAGTTTCGAAGAAATACTTAAAGATTCCTTCAGGATTTTCTGCTTTGGAAGTAATACACCAAGCTGGAGCTTGTCTTTCAACATAAGCACCAAGTTCAGCGATTGGAGGCATTGCTACTAAAGTACCATCTTTCTCATTTGCTTCTAAGTTAGACTTTAAAGTATTTGCCCATGTACCAGCCCAATATGTAAATACACCGAACTTATCATCGAAGAACTTGTTACGGCAATCTTTCGTACCATTTGTAATGGATTCTTTGTCAATGTATCCAGCTTCATAAGCATCCTTTAATCTCTGAAGAGCTGCTTTCATAGAATCAGAAGAGAAACCATCATACCATACACCACTTGCATCTGTTGTGAAATCTGGATAAGCATCCTGATAGAACTCTGGTAAATAGTTAGTATAAGGAGCTTCAGCACCGATTAAACCAGCTGCAGATACACCATAAGTGTTCGTTGGATCACCAGAACCATCCATATCATTTTCTGTGAATGCCTTTAACATGTTAAGGTACTCATCATAGTTGGTAGGAACTTCTAAATTAACTTTGTCTAACCAAGACTGCTTAATATAAGTTACACAACCGTTACCACGAGCTGGTGTAAAGCCATAAAGCTTACCATCAATCTTCATAGAATCCATAATAGCTGTGTTTGTTAATCTACCAGATGCTTTCAATTCTGAATTTTCCCAGTATTCTGTGATATCAGCTAAAAGTCCTGCACTTGCAAAGTTCGCATAGTAGCTACCACCTAAGATTACTACATCTGGCCAGTTACCACCAGTAAATGTAAGGTTTACAGAATCATAGTAACCGGAATGGTCTGGCTGTGTAAAGACAATGTCCATACCAAGTTCTGCTTCTAAAGCAGATTCAAACTGAGCACGTCCCTGTGGCTCTGTAAATACAGTACCATCTACCATTACATTAATTGTAGCAGGCTTTTCAACCTCAGCTGTTGCTGGAGCTTCTGTAGCTTCAGGTGTTGTTGTTGTACCATCTGTTGCAGGTGCTGTTGTAGGTTTAGCATCTGTCTTTTGTTCTTCTTTAGATCCACAAGCTGTTAAGCTGAATACTAAAGAAAATGCTAATCCTAATGATAAGAATTTCTGTGTAGCTTTTCTCATCGAAATACCCTCCTTTTTTAGGAACAATTATAATATTGTATCTTTTCTGAACACCATATCCTAACGGAAAATGATTTACCAGAATTTTCGAACAATCTCCTATCAGAATCATTTGTGACATTTTCTTATGATGATATCCAAATGATTTGTTTAGTTTTGTTCGATTTGACTCTCTTATGTTAACATGATTCGTATAAATTTAACAAGAAACAATCCTTTTTATTCAAGTGCAATTTTTACGATGGTTCTAGACCCCTTGATTTTACTGTATTTGTGGATTCCAAAATTTAAAAAATAAATTTTGTATGCGCTTCCAATAGAATGAAAATAAATATTGTATGTAGAAAGGTTGCAAAAATTGCACCACTTTGATATAATTTTTAAGCATAGATTTGTTTGCTTTTACTAATTACATAAAGGGAAGATATCAAAAAATGAAGAATAAAAAGTCAAATTCAAATAAAAATGTCATAATTTTGCTCCGCTTTGTAACCTCTTACAGCATATTGCTCTTAATTGTTCTTATTATGGGGCTTTTTTTGTATAAGTATGGTATCAATGAAGCAAAGGAAAATTTACATATTCAAAATAGATCCGTCCTAGATAATGCAGTAAGTGATTTAGATGACTCAATCTTAGTAATGAATACTTTAAGTACACAAATTTCTAACGATAGTACACTACGTTCTTTGGTAAAATTCGATAACACCAATGATGTAACCTTTCATACAACAGCGCTGTTAGCAATGGATTTATTAAAGGATTTTATTCCTTCGGAGATCTTTATGCCGGTTACAGAGTACTTTGTTTACTTACCAAAAGTAGATTATGTACTCTCCAATAGCATGCTTTCGGAAGCTTCTCTCTATTACAAGCATAATAAAGCCTTTCGTAAAGAGCTTTATCAAGATTGGCAAGATATGATTGGTTCCAAGGATAATTTACGCTCCTTCATACATATCAAGAAGTATTACAAAAGTGACTATAATGCCTTCCTATATAAAGTACCGTTAACTACTTCGATCTTACTAAATCGTTACTCTGGAATGGTTTGCTTTGAAATCAATGATCAAGCATTGACAGATATGTTTGCAAACCTAGATTTTTTCAAAACTGGATTTCTCCTAGTAAAAGATGAAGATAATAATGAAGTTTTTCGCATTACATCAACGAATACGAAAGAAGGTTCCCCTGAGCTTCTCTTAGATCAGGTGTCAACTCATGCAATTGATGCTTCCACAAACTATATGGAAACTAATCTAAACGATGAATCAGTTGTGATAACAGTAACCAAGTCAACTAATACCTCTTGGACCTATTATCTTGTTCAGCCATCTGAATTAGTATTTAATAAGTTAAATTCCTATCAGAATGCCTATAGCATAATCATCGTTTTGAGCTGCCTCTTTAGTTTGATTACTATTTATATACTTTCTAAGAGAAACATTCAGCCAATTATTCAAATCAAATCAGAGCTAGAAACCTCCCTCGTGGAAAGACATAGCTTAATGCAAGCTTTGGAATATCAACGTCCAATCGTTTATAATTCTTGCTTGGGCCGAATTATGCGAGGACTCATTACCACCGAGGAGGAAGTCAATGAAATCAAACAATTCCTAGGTCTACAAGATACGAATGCAAAATACTCTGTTCTCTATGTAAGTGTTTATGAGAATCAAATTGAATTGTACATGGAGGATACTCCTCTTCAACAAGAGGCCAATGACAATCAATCAGATTATCGACAAATCATACGCGCCTATCTACATCAGTATTTTGGTGATGAAATCTTAATTTATGAAGCTACTAAGAACTCCTTCGCTGTTTTACTTTCTTCGGATTCCACTATATCCTTAGAGGAAGCCAATGAGTCCTTTCAAAATATTTTTATCAAGCTTCATAATGAGTTAATGGAACAACATTCGATTTGGATTTTTGGTGGACTAGGGAATCGTAATTTTCATCTCCCTTATCTTTGGAAATCCTATCAACAAGCCATTCAAGCAGTCTCCTATATCCGTGAGGGGAATGTATTCCAGGCCTTTAAAGACATCAAGCGTGATAAATCAAGCTATTACTATCCTTATGAGATGGCTCAACAGCTTTCAAACTTTATTACCTCGGGCAATGCAAAGCAAGTACATGAGATTTTCACTCTGATTCGAAGAGAGAATTTTGAAGTGGTTTCACTTCCTATTAACATGGTGAATTGGTTGCTTTCCGATATTCGTAATACTCTATTAAAGGTTAGGTTTACAATTGAAAGCACCGATGAGAATCAAAATCTCTTAGAATCTGTAGATGCAGCCTTTCAAGAACCAAAGACAATTGATTTAATGCAAGAAATCTCTTTAAAATTAACATCTCTACATGAGCAAAAAGTAGACGGTAACAAGTTAATACTTAGTATTAAGGAATATCTCAAAGAAAATTATAGTGATTCTTCTTTGAGTCTTAAGAAGATATCAGAGTTGTTTGATATTTCAGAAAGTTATTTCTCCTATCTTTTTAAAGCGGAAACAAAGCAGAATTTCTCTGAATATCTGGAAAAGATTCGTATGGAGCAAGCCATGATATTATTAAAGACAACGGATATCAATGTAAGTGATATGTATCTTGAACTCGGCTATAACAATGCCAACTCTTTTCGAAGGGCATTTAAAAAGATACATGGAGTATCCCCAAAAACTATTAGAGAATCTCTAGAATCCAAAGATTCAATTTCTTAACAATACATCACTCGTAGGAGGACACAATGACACCACGTATCTTTTGGGCAGGGGATTCCACGGTAAAGCAAAACGACTATACCTCTTACCCACAAACCGGGTTGGGCCAGGGCCTACCACTTTACTTAAAGAAAGAAATTATCCTTAAGAATTATGCGGAGAATGGTAGAAGCACAAAAAGTTTCATTGAAGAAGGACTTTTATCTTCAATTGAGAAAGAAATACAAAAGGGTGATTTTCTGCTGATTCAATTTGGTCATAACGATGCAAAGCCAGACATGCAACGTCATACGGAACCATTTGGTACCTATCAAGATAATCTGGAAACCTTTGTAAGAACGGCACGCTCACAGAATGCTCATCCCATTTTTATTACACCACTCTATCGCCGTTTGTTTCAGGACAATGGCCAACTTGTTGAAAAAACGCATTTGAACTATCCAGAAGCAATGATAGATCTTGCACAATCGCTACAAGTTCCACTCATTGATCTTACCTCCTCAAGCAAAGCTCTGATTGCCAGCGCTGGAATTGATAAGACAAAGGACTGGTTTTTACACCTTCCCCCTGGTCGTTATTCTAACTTCCCAGAGGGTAAGGTAGATAATTCTCATCTTCAATATGAAGGTGCTGTTGTATTTGCTAAATTAATTGCAGATGGACTAAGAAGCTTAGGTGGTATCTATGAAGCACTCCTTTTACCACAGAATCCAGAAACAGAAGATGCTAGTCTCTTACACGACTAACATTCTATCAAAAGAGAGAGGTTATCATGAATCAACTAGAAAGCGCCATTCGAGCTCATGATTTGAATGGTGTAAAACAAATATTATGTAAAAATCCCAATTGTATTGATGAAATGTCTACCGAACAGATTCCAATGAGCCATTTGGCTGCCTTCGTTGGCTGTGAAGACATTTTTCGATACATTGTAGAATATTCAAGAGCAAGTTTTAATGAGGCTGATCAATATCATAAAACAGTATTGCATTATGCGGTCCAATCCAATCAGCTAGCTCTTGTACAGTACATAACAGAAAAACTAGGTATGTCACCATTGGAAGGGGATCAGGATCTCATCACTCCAATCGATATTGCGGTGCATTATGGATATACTGAGATTCAAAATTACTTTGAACAATACATTGGTTGTCCTTATGACAATTTATATCGTAACCCGATTCAGACTGGGATGCATCCAGATCCTTCGATCGTACGAGTTGGTGAGGATTATTACATGGTCAATTCTTCGTTCATCTTTTTCCCATGTATCCCAATCTCTCACTCAAAGGATTTGATTCACTGGAGGGTGATTGGACATGCAATCACCAATCCTAATTGGGCTTATTTGGATGAACTAGAAGGTGGTCGCGGATATTGGGCACCTGATATTTCTTATCATAAAGGTCGTTTTTATATCACTGCTACCTATCGCTTAAATGATACAGGAACTATTTATCGTAGACAAATGGTTGTTTCCTCCGTTCGTCCAGAAGGTCCTTACTGTGAACCCTCCTTTATTGAAGAAGATGGAATTGATCCTTCGATCTTTACCGATGATGATGGTAAGCGTTATATGCTACTAAATCGTGGGGCTCGTATCTTTGAATTAAATGAAGATGCAACCAAGCAACTATCAAAAGCTACTCTTCTTTATTATGGAGATAACAAACGTGCTCCAGAAGGTCCTCATCTGCTAAAAAAGGATGGTTATTATTATCTCTTTCTTGCCGAAGGTGGTACCGGACCAGGGCATCGCATTACCGTCTCACGTTCCAAAACCTTGTTTGGGAACTACGAACCTTGTCCATACAATCCAATTATGCACCAGTATGATAGTACAGCTCCAATCATGAGATGTGGACATGGTAAACCGGTGCAGACCCAATCCGGCGATTGGTATATGGTATACTTATGTGCCCGAATGCTCCATGGCAAATACTCAATCCTTGGTCGAGAGACCGCCCTCGATCCAATCACTTGGACTTTGGATGGTTGGCCATTAGTAAATCAAGGAAAGGGTCCTAGTACCCTACAAAAAAAGCCTAACTTGTCACAATATTGCTTCCCACAAGAGACGGAGCAGTGGCAAGTAAGCAAGGAATGGGTTTCTCCAAGACCACCTCAAACAGATGGAATTCAAGTCACAGCTTCAGGAATCACTTTAAAAGGTAGCCCACATTCCCTATCCACCATGTATGCAAAAAATATATGCTTACGTCGTCAAACTCACTTTGATTTTACCTTTGAAGTAACAATGCGAGTGCCTATACTTTGTGAGAATCAAGAGGTCGGTGTTACTTGCTACTATGATGAGAATACCTATCTCACCTTCCACTTGATACGAAAAGCAGAAGGACTACGCATTCAGGTATTTCAACATATCGACGAAAAGAATCTATGCTCCCTTCAATCTGAAATAATTCCATCCACCATTCAACAGATACGTTTTCAGGTGATCACAAAAGGTCTCTCTAGAACCTTTCATTATCGACTGAACTCCAATCAAGATTGTATTCTAGGAACTCTAGAGAATGTGAATTATCTTTGTGATGAGGGAATTGTAAAAGGAAAACGCTTCACTGGTGCCATGTATGGGTTTTATGGGTATGCTGGTGAAAACCCACTTACTGTTGAATTTACTGATTTTAAGGTTAACAATGAACATAAAAAAGAGATGTCGCTTTGATGTGACATCTCTTTTCTACGTTCCTGTTTTCTTTGTAACGGGTTTTGTTTATGATATAATATCTTAATGACATGTTTTCTTTATCACAAGTTTTCTTTTTTGATAAGTAATTTTTATGACAAGTAGTCTTTATTACTTCATCTTATTTATGCTCCAAACGATCCACATTCTGTATAAGGAAGGCTTCTTCACGATTACCTGTGATTGTTACCTCGTTAAGTACTAATTCTTCCAGGTTATTTGCAAACAATCCAAGAAGTGTTGTTTTCTCAGCTCCATCCATCATGGCTGGAGGGCCTGCAATTGGCTCCTTAGCATAAGAAATATTTACCTTATCAAACGTAACCTTCTTAATCTTTTGTTCTGGTAAGCCATACATATAAGCGGCTGCCGCGTGGCAATTGGTACACTCTAGATTTCTAAAGATCAATTTACCAACATAAGGGGTTCGTTCATCCACAGGATGGTATTCTTTACTTTGTACATACTCGCTATGACCATCAGGATCACAAAAATAGAAGCAATTGATGACAACTGGTGTCATCACATGATCCATCTTTATATTTTCAAATAGGATACCATCAATGATTGCATCCTTTCCACGTCCACGTCTTGTTTTGATACGTAAGCCTCGATCGGTGTGAAGGAAGAGACATTCACGTACCACTAGATTCTTAACACCACCAGCCATCTCTGAACCAATTGTAATGGAACCATGTCCATCCCTCATGCAACATTGACGAATCATAATGTTCTCAGATGGTTTCTTATGCTTTGAACCCATATAAATTTTCCCGGATTTGATTGCAATACAATCATCTCCTAGAGAAAAGTAAACGCCTATGATTTCTACATCTTTACAGGATTCCGGATTTAGTCCGTCTGTATTTGGTGAATCCTTTGGATTTAGAATGATTAAATCATAAAACCGTAGATGCTCACTAAAATAAGGATGAATGTTCCAACAAGGACTATTCTTTACTGTGATTCCCTGAATCGTAACCTGTTCGCAATGATTTAAGAAAATTAGTCTAGGCCTCCATGCAATTCTTTTTACCTTTGGATTCTCCCACCAATTCTCATCACTAGCACAGCCATCAATCGTACCTTGCCCATAGATCATAACATTTTGAACATTGATACCAGTGATAATCCCTGAAAAGCAATCCAATGGATTCCCTTCCCACGTACCAAGATTGTATTCCTCTCTCTCATCATAGCTTTCAATTCTACCAGGAAGGATTGGAAACTTGGTACGATCGGTAAACGCAGAGAGTACCGCACCCTTTGCAAGTTCAATTCTAATATCACTCTTTAAAAATAACGATGTTATTTTATAAACACCCTCTGGAATAAGAACACGACTTTCTTTTGGACAAGCATTGATTGCACACTGGATAAAGGTAGTATCATCGCTACATCCATCTCCCTTTGCTCCAAAGTCTCGTACATTTAAGGTGACGAATTCATAGGAGGTGCGAAATAAAATCTCTTGTGATTGATATGTATTACCGTGACAATCCGTCTTCGCTACATAAATCAGATATTCTGTTTCTGGTTTTAAATCGTTCAGTGACTGAACCACTTTGTTACTCTTCGTAAAAAGTTCACCATTCACATAAATCTCATACTCATCGTTTGTGTTATAATAACCTTCCTCCAATAGTTCAATCACGGCTGTTCTTGCAGTAACCAATAATAGTTTAAACTCCATCATTCACTCCAATCTACTTTATACAGTAAGTGCGTAAGTCATAAGTAGGATACCAAGCTCGTTCTTTGGTAAATCGTCCTGTGTTAACAGCTGTTCTGCTGCTTTTAACAGCATTCTCTTTCCAATTTCATTATACTTTTCAGGTAATAATGCTTTGCTTTCACAACCCTTTCGTATAATATAGGCCATTTGCACACTCTCTTTACTATCATTTTGTATTTCTTTATGAACCGCTTCCTTTAACCACCCTTGAAGCTGTGCGTAATACTCAAAGATTTCTTCCGACATATTAGTAATCGTGTCTGCAAGTGTCATCATAAATATATGTCGATCCGAAGGGTTTGCCTGATTCTGAACTAGAATTTGAGTATTCAGGTATCTTAGCTGGTTCATAATGTCTATGTAATGTTCTTTTTTATTATAGTTTGTTTCATACCATGCATATACAGGGAATAAATCATAGGCTTCCTGCACAGAATAGACACTCCCATCCTTATGCTTTAAGATTCCATCTTCCCGATTCTCTTTTAGTACCTGGTCTATGAGATGTTGAATTGCTTCTTTATAGGTATCTTCGTTTGTTTCCTCCAATAAAAAAGAAAGCACATATCCTAATTTCACTAGTTCCAAAGGATCACTCGTCATTCGTTCCGTCATATAGCTCTTTATCTTTTCTAGTATCGTTATGTCCTGAGTTTTCTTATAGAAACTAATGTATCCACGGATCAACATCGTATCTTCCGTTGTAATACCTTCATCAAATCTGCATTCGTTGATTTTCTCAAGTAATTGTTCTTTATCGTTCACCAACATGTACCATTACCTTTCTTAACTATTTGCATAAAAAAGGATTCCAAAGATTATTGTTCGACCGATTCGATTTAGCGCAATGTCGTATCTGGTCCCTTTTCATACTTCTTTTCCAAGTAGCAGAATAATCTTTCGAATCCTTCCTTTTATCTTATCTGTTCGTATTTCAACATAATAGAGTGAGCTTTTTTACATTGATGATTATCTTAAATCTTTCAAATCACATGGATCCATATCGTCAAAATCTTTGTTTTCACCAACCATACCCCAGATAAAGGTATAAGCCTTTGTACCACATCCCGAGTGGATGGACCAGCTTGGAGAGATGACTGCTTGTTCATTTCTCATAATGATATGTCTCGTCTCCGTTGGTTCTCCCATGTAATGGAATACCATATCATTTTCTTGCATATCAAAATACAAATACACTTCCATACGACGATCGTGAGTATGGCAAGGCATTGTATTCCATACAGAACCTGGTAGCAATTGTGTCATACCCATAACTAGCTGACAGCTCTCTACCTGACCTGGTAAAATATATTTACAGATGAATCGATGATTTGCGCTTTCTAGGGAACCTAATTCCACACGTACACAATTTTCTGGTTTGATTAACACCGTTGGATAAGTTGTATGTGCTGGTGCTGAATTTATGTAAAACTTAGCTGGTGCAGTGGCATCTACACTTTCAAAGGTAATATCTTTGGCACCCATTCCGATGTACATACCATCTTTATATTCCAATTCATAAGTAGTTCCATCAATGGTAATAATACCTTTTCCACCAATGTTGATGATTCCCATTTCTCTTCTTTGAAGAAAATATTCTGCACGAAGCTCATCTCCAGCTGTTAGCTTTAAGGCACCCTTTACTGGTACTGCAGAGCCTGTAATGATACGATCAATATGGCTATATACTAATTTGATTTCATCTACTGCAAATAAATCCTCGATTAAGAATTCCTCTCGAAGTCGATCCGTTGTATAATGCTTCACATCCTTTGGTGAAGCTGCTGTTCTTAATTCCATCTTACACCTCCATTAGATTCTATTGAATAAAAGTTGTTTTTTCTTGATTGTAAGGAAAGGCTAAGTTTTCGGATGATTCCTAATTCTTAGCCTTCCCTACTATATTATCATTTTAGAATGATTTTACTTCAATGATTATCTCTGTACACGACCAGAACCGTCACCAGCGCAAAGAGCGTCTACTTCTGCACGAGTTACAAGGTTGAAATCTCCAGGAATTGTGTGCTTTAATGCAGATGCTGCAACACCGAATTCAAGAGCAGACTTAAAGTCTTTACCATCTACTAAGCCACAGATTACACCACCAGCGAAGGAGTCACCACCACCAACACGGTCAACGATTGGGGAGATTCTGTACTTTCTGGAGTGATAGAATTCTTTTGTTTCACCATTGTAGATGCATGCAGACCAGCCATTATCAGAAGCAGAGTAGCTTTCTCTTAAAGAGCTGATTACATATTTGAAGTTGAATTTTTCAACCATTTGTTTGAAGATATCTTCATAACCTGCAAGTTCTAAGTCACCGCTTGTAACGTCTGTATTACCTGGCTTAAATCCAAGAACCTTTTCAGCATCCTCTTCATTACCAATACAAACATCAACATATTGCATAAGGTTAGTCATAACTTTTTGAGCTTTTTCAGAAGACCATAATTTCTTACGGAAGTTTAAGTCTACAGAAACTGTAATACCCTTAGCCTTTGCTGCCTTTAAAGCTGCTTCTGTAACTTCTGCTGCTTTATCAGAAACTGCTGGAGTGATACCTGTAAAGTGGAACCAATCAGCACCTTCAAACATTTTATCAAAATCAAAATCTTCAACGCTTGCTTCAGCAATTGCAGAGTGAGCACGATCATAAACTACTTTAGATGCTCTCATTGCAGCACCTGTTTCTAAGAAGTAGATACCAAGTCTGTCTCCACCGTAAGCTACGCAAGAAGTATCAACACCTTGCTTCTTTAATGCAGCAACTGCACATTCACCAATTTCATTCTTAGGAACGCGAGTCACGAAGGAAGCCTCATGTCCATAGTTAGCTAAGGAAACTGCAACGTTTGCCTCGCCACCACCATAGCAAACATCAAACTGGTCTGCCTGGATAAATTTCTGATTACCTGGTGTAGATAATCTTAACATAATTTCACCCATAGTTACAACTTTAGCCATAAATTTAATTTCTCCTTTTATTGCTTAATTTTTATATGAATGTCCAGCATAAAGCTGTACAAACCTAGCATAATTCTTATTTCCATCTACGTCAATACGCTTTTTCCCTATTGACACAGGTATCTTTTACCATAACCTTTGATGCGAGTACCAATTAGAGCGTAACGCCCTGCTTAAAGATCGCCATATCATGGAATCCAGCTTCTTCGGATTTTACTTTTTTTCCAGATGCTACTGCTAAAACATATTGGAATAACTCTTCTCCAAGTAGATCCAAGGATTTCCCTTCTACAAGAGTACCCGTATTAAAATCGATCCAGTTGCTCTTTTTGTTTGCTAGAGGTGTATTGGTCGATATCTTCATCGTTGGTACTGGGGAGGCAAATGGAGTTCCTCTTCCAGTCGTAAATAACACCATATGGCATCCACTTGCAGCTAATGCTGTTGAGGCAACAAGATCATTACCTGGCGCACTAAGTAGATTTAATCCCTTTGTCTTGATGATTTCACCATATTTTAATACATCCTTAATCGGAGCTGTTCCTGATTTTTGAGTACATCCAAGTGATTTATCTTCTAAGGTAGAGATACCACCCTTTTTGTTACCTGGGCTAGGGTTCTCATAGATGGTCTGATTATGTCTCTTGAAGTAATTCTTAAAATCATTGATCATGTCCACTGTTTTATCAAATAGCTCTTTGGTTTCACAGCGTGCCATTAATAAAGTTTCTGCACCAAACATCTCAGGAACTTCGGTAAGTACTGTAGTCCCTCCTTGAGAGATTAAGATATCAGAGAATTTGCCAACGGTTGGGTTGGCAGTAATACCAGACATACCATCAGATCCACCACACTTCAAACCAATGACTAGTTCATCTGCACCAATACTTTCACGTTCAAACTTAGATGCATAATCGATTAGGTCACTAATCATATTTTCAGCAACTTCCATCTCATCCTCAACATCTTGGCACTGTAAAAATTTAATACGGTTTTCATTGTACGTTCCCAAATAACGTTTCAACTCTGCAATGTTACTATTTTCACAGCCAAGCCCTAATACAAGCACACCACCTGCATTCGGATGATTGATCAAGTCTGCTAATATCATTCTTGTATTTTCTTGGTCATCCCCCATCTGAGAGCATCCATATGGATGTGGGAATGCGATGATATCCTCGATTGTTGTACCATCGATTTTATTCTTGAATTGCTTCACCATCGTAGTGGCAATATTATTGACACATCCAACGGTTGGAATGATCCAAATCTCATTACGGATACCAACATTACCACTTTCTCTTCTATATCCTAAAAAGGTTGCTTTTTCACGTTCTTCTAACGCTGTAATCTCTGGTTCATAAGTATAAGATAATAATTCCCCAAGATTCGTTTTTACATTCTGGATATGAATCCAAGAACCCACTTCTACACTCTCGGTTGTATGTCCAATTGGAAACCCATATTTAATTACATTTTCATTCTCACCTAAGGAGGTCAAGGTAAATTTATGACCTCTTGGAATATCTTCTTTTAGAGTAACTGACACTCCATCCACTTCGAGTGTTGTCCCTTTTGTTAAATCAGTAAGGGCAACCGCAACATTATCTTTACTATTTATTTTTACAAATTCCTGCACGATAATTTGTTCTGTCACTCATCCATTCCGCACAAGGATTGGATGAATCACATCTCCTTTCGCTTAAAGTTGCTCCATTGCCTTACGCATACCGTGTGCTTTTATTTGCTCTAAGTATGTTGCAATAGAATCTACAAGACCATCGATCTTAGTTAAATCTTCCCCAAAGAATTTTTCATTGCTTAAATAAGCCTCTGTGAATTCCTTGCTTGATTTTGTAGAATTAGCTGCAAAGAATTCTAACGCTGCGGCATCATCAAGAATCTTATATTCTTCTGTTCCTCTGTGTCCTATTAGTGCGTTATCTTTTATTTCTGTTCCTGTATAAAAACTCATAAGAGCTGCAATAGAAAAGCTCAAATGTTTTGGTATCTCATTAAACTTTTCAACATATCCCTTTAACGATGGTAGACAACGTGATTTCCACTTTGATACTGAATTAAGGGATATACTTAATAATGCATGTTTGATAAATGGATTTTCAAAACGCTCAATCACCGCATTAGCGAACGCTTCACACTCATCTTTTGGTAAGGAAAGTGTTGGGATAATTTCATCAAACACTGTATTCATCATAAATTTACGAACCGTTTCATCCTCCATTGATTCAAGTACAAAATCATTCCCTGCAAGGTAAGAAGCTAATACAAAGGAAGTATGAGCTCCATTTAATATACGTACTTTTCTTTCTCTATATGGTTTCTGATTGTCTGTAAAAATAACTGGTAGTCCAGCTTTATCTAAAGGCAGCTCTGCAGAGATATCTTTGTCACTCTCAATTACCCAAAGAGCAAACAATTCACCAGTATCTAACAGATTATCCTGATAGCCGAGCTCTTTCCACATCTGGTCAACCTCATCTCTTGGGTAGCCAGTAACAATACGATCCACTAAGGTAGAACAGAAGATACAAGCTTCTTCTACCCAATGTTCAAAATCAGCTCCAAGGTTCCAAAGCTGAGCAAATTGTTGTACACATTTCTTTAATGCATTTCCGTTGTTTTCAATCAATTCACATGGAATTAAAACTAGACCTTTGGTTACATCTCCATGAAAGTGTTGGAATCGTTCATACATAAACTTCGTTAATTTTCCTGGGAATGTCTTTGGCGGATTCGCTTCTAGCTCATCTGTCTCATCATAAACAATACCTGCTTCGGTTGTATTTGATACGATGAAACGTAAGGTATCACATTTTGCATATTCTTCGTATTTTTCATACTCATTGATTGCATCCACTGCATCCGATACACATGTGATGATACGGTTGATAACCTTAGTCTGACCATCTTCTTTCCCACGTAACGATAACGTATACTGACATTCTTGCTCATGAAACATATCTAGGTTGCCATATGCAATTGGTTTAACAATAACCACACTGCCATCAAAAACTCCCTGTTCATTTGCTACGTCGATCATGTGGTCTACAAAACCACGAAGAAAATTTCCTTCACCAAATTGAAGAATCTTTACTGGTCTTTCTACTGCTTTAGAAATAGACTTATTAAGAATGTTCATCACCGTTTCTCCTTTTAAATGTCATACTAATCCATATGACTTTTCTTCTATACTTCCGACTTCATTATGTTCCCGATTTCGATTTATGTACCAACGCAATTTACTTGTAAGATATTTTTTCTCAATTACATTTTTCTTACATTTTATGTAGACTATTTAATCATTTTTTGATTCTGTAACCAAAATTCAGAGAATATAATGTAAGCGTTTACATTACTAATTTTAAACGCTTTTCCATGCATTGTCAATCCTTTTTCAAGTAATTTTTCTTACTATATAAATTCTACAAATTGAGAATAAAAAAGTTTTCACATTTTCCTCTTGTCAGCAAATTTGCTTTAGAGTATAATAAAAGAAGTTAAAAAATTGTTTTTTGTAAGCACTTACATAGCATTTCAATAAAAGCACTTACACTTTTGCAGGGAGGAACTGGTTTATGAACATTTATGATGTATCTCAAAAAGCTGGAGTTTCAATTGCTACAGTTTCACGAGTTATCAATGGGAACCCAAATGTTAGTGAAAAAACGAAACAAAAAGTTCTTGATGTTATGAAAGAAATCGGCTATACACCTAATGTTTTTGCTCGTGGACTTGGTCTTAATACGATGAAGACAATAGGAATTATGTGTTCTGACTCTTCAGATACCTTTTTGGCCAATGCTGTTTATCATTTGGAACAAAATTTACGTAAAAATGGGTATGATTCTTTTTTATGTTGCACAGGCTATGAATTACATACAAAACAAAAATATCTTAAGCTCCTATTAAGCAAACGTGTAGATGCTATAGTAATGGTTGGTTCCACCTTTTTGGAATCGAATAAAAAAGATAATGCTTATATCATTGAGGCGGCAGAAGAAGTTCCTGTGATGATGATCAATGGTTATTTGAATCATTCCAATGTCTATTGTACACTTTGTGACGATCATCAGGCAGTGTATGATACCGTTAGTAAATTAATCCAACAGGGCAGAAAGAAAATTTTGTATTTGTATAATTCCAAATCCTATAGTGGCTTACAGAAATTAAATGGCTATAAGGCTGCGATTGCTGCGCATGAACTACCTTTAGAGGAAAACCTTATGCAATTGTGTCCAAATACCTTGACAGACACCAAAGAACTTCTTCATACCCTTGCAAAGAATGGATTGGAATATGATGCAGTTGTAACTGCTGAAGATTTATTAGCTATTGGTGCAATCAAATTCATAAAGGAATCTGGATTACAGATTCCAAAGGATTGTAGTGTGGTTGGTTATAACAATTCCTTACTAGCTGCTTGCTGCGATCCAGAACTTACTTCCATTGATAATCATGTGGAGACCTTGTGTATCAGCACAATCGCTTCTTTGATGCGCATCTTAAGTGGAAGTGACGTTCCAAACAAAACAACAATATCAAACGATCTGATTGTAAGAGAAACAACTGATTTTTAATATCTTACATTGGATGTTTATATATCTCAATAACTGATTACAATAGTATCAGTTATTGTATTAGTACTTTTAAACTCAAGGAGGCTTACTTATGAAACCATTCATGGACAAAGATTTCTTATTATCCAATGAAACTGCTAAAACATTATATCATGATTATGCTGCAAAGGTGCCAATCATCGATTATCATTGTCACATCAATCCACAGGAAATTGCTGAGGATCGTCATTTCGATACGATTACTCAGGTTTGGCTTGGTGGTGATCACTACAAATGGCGCCAGATGCGTTCGAATGGAATCGATGAGTCCTTTGTAACAGGGGATGCATCTGATTTTGAAAAATTCCAAAAATGGGCTGAAACATTACAAAAAGCAATTGGCAACCCATTGTATCATTGGAGCCATTTAGAGCTTCAAAGATATTTCAACTACCATGGTACTCTTGATGGAAAATCTGCAAAAGAGGTTTATGACCTTTGCAATGAAAAGTTACAAGAACCTACTATGAGTGCTCGTGGTTTAATCAAGCAATCAAACGTAGAAGCTATTTGTACCACTGACGATCCAATCGATTCCTTAGAATGGCACAAGAAAATAGCTGAGGATACTAGCTTTGATGTAAAAGTGGTTCCAGCTTGGAGACCAGATAAGGCAATGAACATTGAAAAGCCAGGTTATCTTGATTACCTTGCTAAGTTAGCAAAAGTAAGCGGTGTTAACATTGCAAGCTTTGCTGATTTAAAAGAAGCCTTAAAGGTACGCCTTGCTTTCTTTAGTTCCATGAATTGTAACATCTCTGATCATGCATTGAATTATGTAATGTATAAACCAGCTACCGAAGAACAAATCGAAGCAATCTTTGCAAAAAGATTAAAGGGAGAGGAAATCTCCATCCTCGAAGAATTACAGTTTAAAACTGCATTCATGTTATTTGTTGGGAAAGAATATCATAGACGTGGTTGGGTGATGCAGCTACACTATGGTACAAAACGTGATAACAACGAATTACGTTACAAACAATTAGGACCAGACACTGGCTTTGACTGTATCAATACAGAAGGCTCTTCTGCTGAAATGGCTGATTTCCTCAATGCCCTTAATGCAACCGATGAGTTACCAAAGACAATCATCTATTCTCTTAACCCAACTGACAATGCAGCCATTGGTACAATTTTAGGTTGTTTCCAGGATTCTTCTGCTGTTGGTAAGATTCAACAAGGTTCTGCATGGTGGTTCAATGATAACAAGACTGGTATGCAAGAACAGATGATTTCCTTAGCAAACTTAGGCTTACTTGCTAATTTTGTTGGTATGTTAACAGACTCTAGAAGCTTCCTCTCCTACACTCGTCATGAATATTTCCGTAGAATCCTTTGTGATTTGATCGGAACTTGGGTAGAGAATGGTGAATATCCAAATGATATTGAGTTCTTAGGTCAGATGGTTCAAGACATCTCCTACTATAATACAAAGCGCTATTTTGGATTCTAATACGTGTTAAAAAAACAGAGGGTTTCTGCTGATAACCCTCTGTTTTTTCTTACATTATTACGATTCTTATTTGTTTTTATAATTCCTTCATTAACTCACGAAACTTAACGAGTGGTAAAGGCTTTGAATAGTAAAAGCCTTGTACAGAGTCACAGCCGTGGGTGGATAAAAATTCAACCTGCTGCGCTGTTTCAACACCCTCACAGACAACATTCATATTCATCTGCTTAGACATATGAATAATACTTGATAATAGTCCTCTTACTCGTTCTGAACCTTCTAATCCCTCTAGGAATTTCATATCAATCTTCAATATATCAACCGGTAAATCCTTCAACATATTTAAGGAAGAAAAACCACTACCAAAGTCATCCATCAGAATTTGAAAACCATTTTCCTTGAGTCCATGCACTACCCTTAATAATTGTTCTGGATTGTCCATGTAGGCACTCTCTGTGATCTCTAGTTTTAATTGCTCTGGACGTATGGAATACTTATTGAGCAACTGATTCATCTCATTTACTAAGTTTTTATTGTAAAGCTCAACTCTTGATAGATTCAAGGAAACCGGAACGGTTTTTTCGTTCAGCTCCATGGCTTCTTTAAGATATTGACATACCTGATCTCTAACATACCGATCTAGTTCATGAATAAAGCCATTCTGCTCAAATAATGGTATAAAGCTACCTGGTGATATCATCCCTTTTACAGGGTGCTCCCACCGTATCAAAACCTCTGCTGATACTATCTTTCCTGTTTCCATGCAATAAATTGGTTGGCAATAGATCTGAAACTGCTGGTGCTTTAAGGCATGTTTCATTTCACTCACCATCGCTTGACGTTCTAGTAATTGATCACGCATTGTATCATCAAAGATACAGTATTGGTTTAAGTAATTCCCTTTTACTTTCCCTAATGCTAGTTTGGCTCGATCACACATTTGATCAATTCGAAGAGTTTTATCATCAATATAATAGATCCCGTAATGAATCATCATCTCATATTCAGGATTCAGTTCTTTGACCCCTTCTTCGATCTTTTTTGAAATGTGATTGATATTATAAGCACACTTCGGTATACAGCATGCGAAATGGTCATTTTCTAGTCTTCCATAGGTTCCTATCTTTTGTACAGCTTTTCGAAAATTTTCTCCTAGCTTTATTAAAATTTTATTTCCAGTTTCTTGCCCATAGATATCATTAATTACTTTAAAATGATCCACATCAAAGTATAGAATGACAAAATTCCCTTTTGGGTTTTTGTATAGCATTTCTTCTGTCTTACGGAAGAATGCCTCTTTGCAATAGATTCCTGTTAAACTATCAATTTCAGATTGTTGGTATAGCCTTTGAAAGCTTTCTCTCTCAACGATATGATTTACTCTTTGCTTTACAACCAAGGGTTCATATGGTTTTGAGATAAAATCAGCCGCTCCCATCTCCAAAGCTTTTACTTCATTCATTGCTTCCCCAATGCAGGTATTTACAACCACAGGGATACGCTTTAATTTACTATGCCTCTTGAGCCTTCTAAGCAACTCAAATCCATCAATCTGTGGCATAACAATATCCAATAAGATAATGTCTAAATCCATATTTGCTTGTACAAACTCAATCGCTTCCATCGCATCTTTGGCTTGATGGATCTCATACTCCTCACGAAAAATATGATATAATATAATACGTTCTAATTCTTGATCCTCTACAATTAACATCTTTGGTTTCTTATACATCCTACACCCCCTCGTCTGGACATTGTATATGATATATCGGTTGTTAAAGGTTACATGTTAATGATTTGAGGTAGTATAAAGTTTTAAAATCTGCTTGAAATTTGTTCCTGAGTATAGTAAGATAAATAGTTGAAAAAACATTGGAGGTGCTTATGAAACACATAATCAGTCCGTTGGATTTATCTCTCTCGGAACTAAATGAGGTGCTTGAATTGGCAGAACAAATCATTGCCAATCCGAAAAAGTATTCCGAATGCTGTCATGGCAAAAAACTTGCCACACTATTCTATGAACCAAGTACAAGAACTAGACTTAGCTTTGAAGCCGCCATGCTCAATCTTGGAGGTAATGTATTAGGTTTTTCTTCCGCTGATTCATCCTCCGCTTCCAAAGGCGAAAGCGTTGCTGATACCATTCGTGTTGTTTCTAGCTATGCTGATATTTGTGCGATGCGTCATCCAAAAGAGGGTGCCCCATATGTCGCTTCTACTTATTCTTCAATCCCTGTCATCAATGCAGGTGATGGCGGTCACAATCATCCAACCCAAACTCTCACTGATTTATTAACAATTAAGAAATTAAAAGGACGTTTAGATAACTTAACTATTGGTTTTTGTGGTGACCTCAAATTCGGTCGTACCGTTCACTCATTGATCAATGCTATGGTGCGTTATCCAAACGTCAAATTTATATTAATTTCTCCAGAGGAATTAAAAATTCCTGCTTATCTTCGTGAAGAGGTTCTGGATAACGGTAATATCGATTACCTTGAAGTGAAGAATCTAGAGACTGTACTACCAAAGCTTGATCTACTCTATATGACTCGAGTTCAAAAGGAACGTTTCTTCAATGAAGAAGACTACATACGTTTAAAAGATAGTTTTATCCTGGATTCTAAAAAGATGTCCTTAGCCAAGGAAGATATGCTAGTTCTTCATCCCCTTCCTCGTGTCAATGAAATTGCTACCGAAGTTGACGATGACCCAAGAGCTGTCTATTTTAAGCAAGCAGAATTCGGTGTTTATGTTCGAATGGCTTTGATTATGAAACTATTAAATATCAATAGTTAGAAAGGGGATACTATTATGTTAAATATCAGTGGACTCAATCAGGGTGTTGTAATTGATCATATCGTTGCTGGCGGGGCAATGAAAATCTATGAATATCTTCAATTAGAGAAGCTTGACTGCTGTGTTGCAATCATAAAAAATGCTAAGAGTAACAAGATGGGTAAGAAGGACATTATCAAAATTGACGGTCCTAATGTACTTGATTTGGATATGATTGGTGTCCTTGACCCAACAC
>JAEZKD010000288.1 GCA_023415655.1 Bacillota bacterium
GGATACCATTGTATCCCTGCTTTTTAAATACACCACTACCATAGGTGTGCGTGAGTATGTTACTAAGCGATACACACTTGGCCGTGAAACACGGGTAATTGATACGAAGTACGGCACAATCAGAGAAAAAATAACGTCAGGTTATGGTGTCATGAGGTCAAAATACGAATTTGACGATCTTTCACGTATCGCCAAAGAGAATGGTTTATCACTGAACCAAGTAAGAAGGATTGCCGATGAAAGAAAATGAAAAAGCAACCTTAGAAAGTCAGCTGTACGGCGCAATCTGTAATGCTTACGACACCGAAGAAATGTTCTGGCTTCGCCAAAATGATGATTATCAGAGCAAAGTAAAACTTGGGTTACTCCTGTCAGGACAGTATCGTTATCACGAGGCGATCGATGCTTTTCTTTCGGCGGGAAAACTAAAAGCTGACGATGCTTCTCTTTATACAAGACTTGGCGGTGCATACCTTACTACGTTTCACTTTGAAGAGTCAAAAAAAGCATACAATACGGCACTCTCTCTCGGTGCAAGCAAAAAATCCATTGCCTACCCGCTTGGAGTATGGCATTACCTGGATGGTGATTATGACACAGCAGCAAAATTCTTCCCTAAATGTCTGCCCTGTGAAGGTGAAATGAAGATTGCAGTCATCTATTGGGAGATTCTATCCTCTCTTAAATGTGGGAGAATCCCGACCCTTGTGGATGAATACCATGACGACATGGATGAGGGTCACCATACAGCGTACAAATTAGCTGTTTCTGTTATGCTCGGTAGAACGAATACAGAAACAGCATTTACATCTCTGAAAGCTGAAAAAGATGATTTGAACTATGTGGTTGCTTCTTACGGTATCGCAGAATATCTGATTGCCACAGAAAAGGTCGAGGAGGGCAAGAAACTAATCAGTGAGGTATTAAAACGCAAAAACGTTTGGCCGTGTATCTCTTACCTTGCAGCACTACGTGAATAAAATGAATACACTATCTCAAATACTTTACATTTTAAACTACAAGTTCAATGACAATCATTCGCTTACATATTATACTTCTCTATGTTAACTTACTTTCAATAATTAGACGAAATAGAGGAGGAGCTTCCTATGAAAACATTAACATCTGCCGCTGCAAACAAGTGGATCAAATCTTTAGAAGATGAAAAATCCTACTACATATCCCTGGAGAAGAGTGCTAGTATTTATACCTTATCTGAAGGAGAAACTACAGAGCGACCAGAGTATGATTATCAAAAACTAAATCACGATATTGAGCTTATTGATGCTACAATTCGAAAGATCAAGCACGCTGTAAATGTATTTAATACAACTACCTTGCTCCCTTCTCTAAACATTACTGTAGATGAAGCACTTGTTAAGATGGCACAATTAACTATCCGTAAAAACAAACTAGATGTGATGAGAAGACGTCTACCACAAGAAAGAGTAAATTCTTTCTCAAGTCGCTCTAAGACAGTAGTTGAATATCAATATACCAACTATGATATCGAATTAATAAAACAAGATTATAAAAAGATAAGTGAAGAGATTGTGCAGATTCAGCTAGCTCTTGATATCTGTAATCAAACCCAGACTTTTGACGTTGAGGTATCATGACCTAATCATAAAAACTACTTCCAGTAGCTACGAATTTTAGTCTATTATAGCTGTTTTGGTTAATCAGAAGGTTATAGTTTAGGATTATTTGGTTATTTCCAAATGTTATTGTTTAATGTGATTGGAGAAAAATCAGATATATATATCATCGTGGCTACGAAAACTTCTCCCAGAATCGAAGTATCTGGTTATAGATTCTGGAATTACTTGTCAACATATAAGAATTGCGATATACTTAATCTATTCATTTAAATACCAAAGTACTTTTAAGGAGGTAGGAAGATTTGAACGAGTTTCCATCCGTTAATTTGAAAGCAACTGGACAAAACATAATTAGATTAAGAAAAACAAATGGGTTGAGCGTGAAACAGATTCAAGAATTCTTTGGATTTGAACAACCTCAAGCCATATACAAATGGCAACGCGGAGAATGTTTACCATCGGTAGATAATCTCTTCGCGCTAAGTAAACTGCTTGGTACTAGTATAGATAGAATCCTGGTCGGAAACGACCAGGATTTTTATTGTTTTTCATATCATATTATTATAGCAATATTAAGGGGCGTCTCTAGTTTCTCAATGGATGTATACCATGGTATGAGGTAAATAATATCATTATTCTCCTTCGCAAGTTCAACGGTTTCAATCGAACAACCTAAATATTGTTTCACCTTTTCCCCATCTTCTCCAGAATAATGATCTAACGTCGTGTTCCATGTGTTAATCTCATATTCTTTTCCATCTTCCCCAAAATATTGACCTGAAACAAATTGAGATAAACGTAATCCCTTTCGATTGACCGCAAACGTAATAGTTCGAGTTCCATTCTTATTAACCACATCTACAAGTTCTACAAACTCAGGAAGATTACTTGCACGTTTTTTATTGAGATCCACTTCTATTCTAGCCTTATCTTTACCACAGAGTGCAG